>NZ_CAJTCF010000013.1:0-61712 GCF_910574735.1 Duncaniella muricolitica
CGCTAAGTTTTTTTATAATGAACGATTTGGCGATTCATTTGTATTTGATAATTCGTTATATTAACTTAAGTTTCAACTACTTCTGTAATTTTTACCGAATCATTGTTATAAATGAAATAACAAGAATAACCGCAAGAAACTATGAATCACGAAATATCAGCCGAATGGCTTACCATAGAGAAAGTTGAGGAGATACTCAACTCTCACGCCTCACTCTCGCTCTCTGACGACGCAAAGGAGCGCATCAAGAAGTGCCGCAAATATCTTGACGAGAAGATGGAGTCGCAGACCGAGCCTATCTACGGCATCACTACCGGTTTTGGTTCGCTGTGCAACATATCTATCGACCGCGAGGCACTGTCGCAGCTTCAGAAAAATCTTGTCATGTCGCATGCCTGCGGGCTTGGCGAACGTGTGGCTCCGCAGATAGTGCGTCTGATGCTTCTGCTCAAAATCCAGTCGCTCTCCTATGGCAACTCGGGTGTGCAACTGGCCACTGTGCAGCGTCTGATTGATTTCTATAACGCCGACATACTTCCTGTCGTGTTCAGTCAGGGCTCACTCGGTGCGTCGGGCGACCTTGCACCGCTCGCCAACCTCAGCCTTCCTCTGCTCGGTCTTGGCGAAGTGATGTGGCACGGCCACATTATCCCTGCCTCCGAGGCTCTCGACAATATGGGCTGGCGTCCTATCGAGCTCCAGTCAAAGGAGGGTCTTGCCCTGCTCAACGGCACACAGTTCATGTCGGCCCACGCCACCGACGCGCTCATCAAGGCTCTGCGTCTCAGCCGTCAGGCCGACAAGATTGCCGCCATGTCGCTTGACGCTTTCGACGGCCGTCTCGAACCGTTTGGCGATGAGGTCAACCGCATACGTCACCACGAGGGTCAGATCGAGACCGCCCGCGTGATGCGTGAATATCTTGAGGGCAGCGAGATTGCAGTCCATCCCAAGAAGCATGTGCAGGATCCCTATTCGTTCCGCTGCATACCTCAGGTGCATGGCGCGGTCAAGGACACAATAGCCTATGTCAAGGGCAAGATTGAGGACGAAATCAACAGTCCTACCGACAATCCGACCGTGTTTCCCGACAGCGACCTCATCGTGTCGGCCGGCAATTTCCATGGCGAACCGATAGCTCTGCCGATGGATTTCCTTGCTGTGGCTCTCGCCGAACTGGCCAATATCTCCGAGCGTCGCATCTATAAGCTCATTTCGGGGGCGCGTTCGCTTCCGTCGTTCCTTGTGGCCAAACCCGGACTCAACAGTGGTTTTATGATACCTCAGTATGCCGCCGCATCCATCGTAAGCCAGAACAAGGGGCTCTGCTGGCCGGCAAGTGTCGACTCCATACCTTCGTCGCAGGGTCAGGAAGACCATGTGTCGATGGGCTCCAACTCAGCCACCAAACTGTTGCGTGTGGCTGACAACACCGAGCGCGTACTGGCTATCGAGCTGTTCAATGCCGCCCAGGCTCTCGAATTCCGCCGTCCGTTGAAGTCTTCGCCTGTAGTCGAGGAGTTCCACGATGCTTTCCGTCGTGAAGTTCCGTTTATCCAGAACGATACGGTGATGTATACCTACATCGAGAAGGCTGTGCAGTTTCTGCGCCAGGCATAATATGTGATAATAACTAATATACAAGAAGTTAGAGGAGGCTATAAAGTGTTGTCTTGACTTTATGACTCCTTTAACTTTTTAAATAAAGGATACAATATGCTGTTAATCAGAAATATCGGAGCCATAGTCGGTGTGCGCCACGAAGCCGGCAAGGCCCTGCGTGGTAGTGAGATGGACGCTCTGCCCGTGCTTCATGACGCGTGGCTGGCCGTGGAGGGTGAGAGGATTCACTCCTATGGTCAGATGTCGGAGTGCCCGGCCATGGAGTGTGAGACTATCGATGCATGCGGACGCTGGCTCTTCCCGTCGTTTTGCGACTCGCACACCCATCTGGTCTTTGCCGGCAGCCGGGAGCGGGAGTTTGTCGACAAAATCAATGGCTTGAGTTATGCCGAGATAGCCGCACGAGGCGGTGGCATACTCAATTCAGCCGACAGGCTGCACGAATATAGCGAGGACCGCCTGTATGACGAAGCATCTTCGCGTATACGTGATATAATATCGTTTGGCACAGGTGCCGTGGAAATCAAGAGCGGCTACGGACTCACTCTAGACGATGAGCTCAAGATGCTGCGGGTCATAGCACGCATACGTCAGGATTTCCCGCTCGCCGTACGTTCGACATTTCTCGGTGCACATGCTGTAGGCCGTGCTTTTGAGGGGCGTCAGGACGAGTATGTCGATCATGTGTGCCGTGAGATGCTCCCGGCAGTGGCGGCCGAAGGGTTGGCCGATTATGTCGACGTATTCTGTGAGCAGGGATTTTTCACTGTCGGGCAGACAGACAGGATTTTTAATGAAGCCGCCCGTTATGGCATCACTCCGCGTCTGCATGCCAATCAGCTTCATTGCTCGGGCGGAGTGCAGGTGGGTGTGGCCCACGGAGCCGCTTCGGTCGACCATCTTGAAAATATCGGACAGGCCGAGATTGAACTTCTGGCCGTGTCGCCTACGATAGCTACAGTTTTGCCGGGCGCATCGTTTTTCCTTAACATGTGTCATGCTCCGGCTCCAGAACTAATAAAGGCCGGGGCTGCCGTTGCCATAGCTTCGGATTATAATCCCGGTTCATCTCCATCGGGCGACATGCGTTTCATGTCATCGCTTGGATGTATACAACTGCGCATGACGCCTGAGCAGTCGTTCAATGCCTCGACGCTCAACGGTGCCGCCGCTATGGGACTTGCCGCCGACTATGGCTCGATAACTCCCGGCAAAGTGGCGTCATTCTTCCTCACCAAACCGCTTACTTCTGCGGC
Source organism: Duncaniella muricolitica (assembly GCF_910574735.1). NCBI lineage: Bacteria > Pseudomonadati > Bacteroidota > Bacteroidia > Bacteroidales > Muribaculaceae > Duncaniella > Duncaniella muricolitica. Next base: position 2,880 of record NZ_CAJTCF010000013.1, read on the forward strand.
TTATATGCTCTACTCCTATACCGAACCGGTCATTGAAACAGTCTATCTTAAGGGTATTGAGTATAGAGTTTAGAGCTTAAAGTTTAGAGAGTTTATAAAGTTTATAAAGTTTATAAAGTTTAAACGATATACTCTCTAAACTTTCTAAACTCTCTAAACTTTAAACTCTTCTTCTTGCCTGGAAGAAACGGCGGGTGAAGAAGTAGAGCAGCAACGCGCCTGAAGTCTGTGATGCGGCCGTAAACCAGAAAGCTGTCGAGTAGCCGGCATATTCCACAAGTATGCCACCAAGGAGTATGCCTACACCCATGCCGAGGTCCCATGAAGTGAGTATTGACGAGTTGGCTGTGCCGCGCTGGTCGTGGCGGGCAACGGAGATAAACATATTGAGAAAGGCCGGAAACATTCGTCCGTTGCCGAGACCGATGAGCAAGGCCGACACATAAAATGCCCACACACCAGGAGCGATAGCAAAGAGTGTGAAACCTACAGCCGAGATACACGCGCCTTCGAGAGCATTTTCGGTCAGGCGACCTTCGCGTAGAGATTTCGCGCCATACAGACGTGATGCGAACAGACCACCCGAAAGCAGTGCGAAAAATATGCCGGTGCCATCGGTTATACCCATCACTTCTTTACCATATATGGCCACATAGTTGCTCATTACGCCCCAGCAGATGCTGAACAGGAATATATTGATGGCCATGAGCCATGCGCGTGTGAGAAAAAAGTGGTCCATGCTCAGATGAGGTTTACCCTCCACAGGTGTGCGGGCCGGGAGTCTGATGGCCGTCGAGCAGTAAAAACCTAAGAAAGCCACAGCGAGCGAAATCCAGAACAGCAGTGTGAAATCACCTGTGGCACCATATATCCATATGCCCGCCGAAGGTGCTATCGCCATGGCCAGATTGTTGCTCAGTCCATAGTAGCCTATGCCTTCGTTGCGTCGCGAGGAGGGTAATACGTCTATAGCCACCGTACTGTTGGCCACCGTTGTGGCTCCGAAGGGGATGCCGTGGATGGTGCGCACGATGGCAAACATCAGCAGCGTGCCGGCTCCGATGTAGCCCGTAAAACATATGAAAAAAGTAAAGAAGCAGAGCATCAACACTTTCTTGCGGTTGAAGCTGTCTACGATAAATCCGCTGAACGGGCGGATGATGAGTGCTGCGACTACATAGCCCGACAGCACAAGCCCTATCATATCCTTGTCGGCTTTAAACTGAGAGTCGAGATAGATGGGGAGTAAAGGTGTGAGTAGGTAAAACGAAAAAAACAGCATGAAATTACCTGCCATCGCCTTGCAGTATTCGCGGTTCCACAGCCGCTCTAATTTCTCGTCCATATCACTATGAATTTTTGTGACTGCAAAGGTAGTGTTTTTTTGACTTACAGCCAAAGTGTGTCCGTAAAGATACCTGCACACCGATACAAGACGAGGCCGAATCCTGACGTTGTTATCATTCAGGACTCGGCCTCTTGCTATTTTATCAAATCTATCTTTATCGGATAGCTAATGTTATAGTCATTGTTACCGGGGGCATACACATTGACGCGTCGCATGCCTGATATTTAACTTTACATACGACCTCGCCGTCGCCGTTGCCCTTGATGCGCTGGCGGAATGCTCCGTTGCCGGTGTAATAGGTCGTTGCTGTCGACGAAGGGGTGGGGGTGGGAGTGACGAGCGAGCCCGATTTCTCATAATCCTCCGGAAGTTCTATGCTCACTTCGGTCGGGATAAACGGGTCTTCATCGGCCACATAGGCATAGGTGTGGAAACCTTCGTGTACGGTCATGGTGATGACCACGTCTTTCATACCGCCGGGAGCATCGACGATTTCGGCTTTCAGTGCCACAGGATTGTTGCGGTCTGTGTCACCGGCCGGAGCGACTGGAGCAGTGTTTTCAGGCTGTGCAGGAGCGGTAAGCACCGAGTAGTCGTTGCCGGGCACCGAGGGGTCGAGTGTGTCGACAAGCCACAGCCATCCGCCGCTTTCGCTGAAGAACATACGGTCGCGGTTGGCATCGAGCCACGCCTTCCACTCGGCGGGTGTTGCGAAGCGGCACAGTGTGTAGCGTTCAAGCAGTGTACGACCGGTCACGGCGTCATCACCACCTTTTTCGAGTAGTTCGACAGCCTTGTCGAGCAGACGTATGTCATTGTTGGCAATGCCGAGCGCGCGGGCCTCCTGGTCGATTTCCAGACTGTAGCCCTCGTTGCTGTCGGCGCGGAAATATGGACGGTTTTTGTCATAATAGCGTGCATACTCGGCCTCATCTTCGCCAAACACTTTGTATAGTTCCGGATTGCGTCCCTTGAGGTATTCCGAGAAGGGCACGGACTTGGGTTTGGGAATTGCCGGAAATTGCAGGTGCATCATCTCTGCGGGCGAGAGCTCTTCACCGGCGGCCTGTTTGGCAGTGATGGCACGTTTGGCACTGTCCATCATGAGATAATATTTCATGTTTACGGCCTCCATCTCTTTCCAGCAGGCACGCGACATGGTGTATTTCGACGCAGTTGCAGCGTCACGGGTTGCTATGCCTTCGTTGAGTTTGCGGGCTATGATGCGTTTGCCTTTGAAGTCCTTCATGTAGACAATCGCGTTGGCGAGTGCGGCCTTGGCCGGCTCGGTGAGGTCGGAAGGCTTGGCTGCAAATCCCCAGTGGAAAAAGTTGCCGTGACGTCCGATGGCCACAGCATCGATGCTTTTGGCACACAGTCCGCCCGATATTACCTCGGCTTCGGGCGAGTCGGTGTAGCCCCAGGGGCGCGACACCATGCCTATGCGCTGGCCGTTCTCAAAACCGCCGTTTTTGCTCACCATCCACATTTCGGTCTGCTCGGGGAGGGTGTAGCCATACATCGGAGCGTATTCTTTGGCGTTGTCGGGAGTGGGACGCATCTCCGACACGATGTTTACTTTGAAGGGGCCGTTAAATACCGGGTGGTCTTTTTTCCATCCGAGCGCGTAATTGTCGAGACAGAGGCAAAACCAGTCATTTTTGTTTCCCAGCGAGCGGCCGATATTTTCGCTTGCCTCGGCGATACATATCACGGCGTCGTCAAAATCGTCGGGCAGATAGGCAGCTTTTTCATAGCGGATGACGCGTCCGTTCTCGTCGCGCTCCATCACTTCGGGCCTGAGCACAGCCGGCTTGCCGTCAAATACAGTCACATCATAGGCCTCTGACATTTCGGGCCTGTAGTCCTTGCCGTCGATGGCGGTGACTTTGGTAAAACGCTGTTTGAGAAAGCGTGTGAAGTCGGCAGCGCGCTCCTTGGCCGATTTGGCCACTTCGGCCGGATCGGCCGGCATACCGCCCATTGTATTGAAGTCAGGTGAGCCGCCCACATAGAGCACACTCACTTTTTCTTTGGCCGAGATGCCGATGACACATGCACACACCACGGCTATTAAAACTGATAGATACCTTTTCATAAAAATAACAATGTCACTTATGCGTCCTTACGGACTTGATTATAACGTATTATTCAGCGAAAATCTCGGCGAGTTTGGCGTCGAGTTCCTCCTCGCCGTCAAAGCGGCCTACCATGTTGCCCTCGGCATCGATGATAAACTTGGAGGGGATATACTGGATGGCGTAGTTGTCGGCGTTGTTGACGGGCTGGTCGTAGATGTTGACATACTTCTCCATGCCCATGCCGCTGTTGGCGATATATTCTTTCCAGGGCTCTTCGCTGCGGTCGAGCGACACGGCGAGCACCTCGAGGCCCTTGCCGTTATACTTCTCGTAAACCTCCTTGACGTGGGGGAGCGAAGCGCGGCAGGGACCGCACCAAGTGGCCCAGAAGTCAACGAGCACTACTTTACCCTTGAGGCCCGAGAGGCTTACCTCGTTGCCGTCCTGGTCTTTGCCGGTGATATCGGGAGCCTTTGCGCCGGGCTGGATATTCTCGAGTGCGGCGATATATTTGGCTGTGGCTTCGTCGGCAGCCTGCACTTCGGGAGTCCAGGCGTTATAGATTTCCTTGATTTCGTCGAGACTCATGTTGCTCTTGAGGCGCGACATCACTACGGGAGCGTAGAGCGAAGAGGTGTGGGTCTTTACAAAGTTGACCTGAGCGTCCTTCACCTGATTCATCAGGGCGGTGTACTTCTGCTCGAGTTCGGCCATGGCCACAGAGTCGCCCTGAGCGGCGGCAAACTGCTCGCGCATGGGGATGAGCTGATCGTAAACCTCCTTCTGGATAGCGTTGAGCGAGTCCATCTCCATAGTGAGGGGCGAGCCGGTGATTTCGGCGTTGCTGTAATCCTCGCCGGTGAGGGCCACGGTGATATTGCCGGGCTCTACCATGAGCTGACGCACCTTCTCGTTCATGTAGGTGATGGGGCCGCGGCTGATGTAACCCAGCTTGGGAGTGGCGAGTGAGCCGGCAAATGAGAATGCGCCATTGGCCACAACGCAGCTGTCCTTGTAGGTTGAGTCGTTTGACACCATGCAGGCGAAATAGATGGTCTCGCCGTCGGGGATGTCGGTGGTACCGTTGATGGTATACTCGGTCGAAGGCTGGGAGTTGCATGCACACATGATGGCGAGCGCACCCATACCGAGAATTGATAATTTGTTCATTACGATAATGTTAAAAAATGATTGGATAGTTTAGTTGAGCCTTGTCCGTGAGGGCATAAGTGACATTGTGTTGTTTGAATAAGGTTATCTGACTGCAAAGATACTACTTCTTTGAAGTTTAAAGAGTTTAAAATGCTTAAAAAAGTTAAGAATTAAGCCTCTTTACATACCTTTTTGACACAACTTTTCAGAACAGTTCCTCGAGTATTCTGTCGAGCTCCTCATCCTTGTCGATTTTGCATATCACGGTGCCGTCGGCCGCTATCAGATATTTTGTCGGAAGATAGTGCACGGCATATTTCGCACTCTGGTCGCCCGAGCGGTCAAAGCCTGTCATTTTTCCGTTTTCGTCAGTCTGTGTCTTCAGGCCGCGGAGTATGTTGTGATATTTTTCCATACCCTCCTCGACAATGACTTTTTTCCACTCGTCGGATGAAGAGTCGTTGTCGGCTACGCAAAACACTTCAAAACCCTTGTCGTGATATTTCTCATAGAGCTTCCTGACGTGGGGCAGGGCAGCACGGCAGGGACCGCACCATGTGGCCCAGAAATCCACAAGCACCACTTTGCCTTTGAGGTCGCTGAGACGTATCTCTTTACCGTCGGGGTTGATGCCGATGAGGTCGGGTGCCATGTGGCCCGGTTGTGTGGCCTCGAGAGCTGCAAGCTCCTCGCCGACACCCTCGGCCGCGGCCTGCACTTCGGGGGTGAGACCTTCGTAGACGGCTTTGAGCTCGGGATAGTTCATGCGGCCGCAGGTCATGACCAGAAGTGAGGCGGAGTGATATGACGACGGATGATTCTTAATGAAATCAATCGTGATTTTTTCATACTCTTTCCCCAGCGAGTCCGACTCGGCTGCGAGGGCCTTTCGGTCTTCATCGTCGGTAGCCGAAGCCATGGCGGCGCGTATGCCGGCGATGCGTTCGGTGACAGGGGCGGTCAGACGGTCATACTCCGTCATATCGTCCTGTGTCGCGGAACCACTGAACACCGCGTCAGAAAAATCATCGGCTTTAAGACCTGTCACTGTCATCTCGGCCGGCTCGAAATAGGCGTTTGCCTGGGCCTTGTTGTTCCAGTCGGGCACACCGAAATACACCACACCTCTTACTGGGCGGTCGATTGTGCCCGTGAAAGTGAAGGTGCCGTCGGTTATGACTGTGCTGTCGGTCACGGCCGAGTCTCCGGCATAGTAAGTCAGATAGATGGTGCGTCCGTCGGCTCCCTCGATGTCGCCTTTGAGGTCAAACTGGTTGGCCGGATGCGAAGTGCATGCTCCTAACACGGCTAATGAGCCGAGGGCAATAATGGATAATTTTTTCATAAAGATTGATAGTAAATGGTGGGTCGGAAAAAGTCGTGATGACACTTTCTCCGACACACCGTCGTTTTTTTAGTTCAGATATGGAGTAAAGTTAGGATTATTGTTGATTACATTCTGAGGTATCGGGAACACCCACAGTTTTGAGTCGGGAGTCAGAGACATGTTGATGCCGCATATGGTGCGGGTGAAAGTCTCCTTATAGTCGTCGAGGCGGTTCCAGCGTTTGCGGTTGATGAAGTTCCACACCGAGAATATGCCCTCGGCATGAGCTGTGGTCTTGAGATGCGTTATTGCTGTGGCCTTGTCGCTTACAGTTCCCTGGAGCGGTGCATATGCGGCGGGATTGATGCGGTTGGCGCGGATGGCGTCGAGATAACCCATGGCATCGTCATAACGGTTGTTGTCGATGGCGTTTTCGGCGAGTATCAGATACATCTGCGGGGTGCTAAGGCCGATGGTGGGCCATGACGAGGTGAGATCATAGGTCATGGTGTAGCCGGGCACGCCGAGCATCATCAGCGACGGGTCCATGCCCATCGGAGCGTAAGCTTTGTTCATGGTGTTGAAGTGGTCGCGCACGGCGTGTCCGTTCTCCATCAAGTCCCATGTGGGATAGGATGTGAAGAAGTTGATGTCATCGGTGCTGAAATAGTCCTCGGGACACTCCATCTTCTTACGGAATATCGACTTATAGCTTCCGCCAACAGGGTCGGCTGTGTCGACAAGCATATTGTTGTAGTTGGCTACAGTGCTGTTGACATTGAGCGCGTTCTGAGCCTCGGCAGCCGCACGCCCGGGCTCCTGCATGGACATGAGAGCGATGGCTTTGACGGCATACGCGCTTGCGAGACCGAAACGCATACGGTTGAGCGGCATCTCGGGGAGTGCGTTGAGGCTCAGGGCCGCATCGATGTCGGCGATAATATTGGTGTAATATTCCTCAAGCGATACAGGCACTGTAGGCTGCTTGATATCCTGGTCCTCCTTGACATAGGCGAGAGCCATAGTGTTGGCTGCCGTGGCCTTGTCATAGGCGGGAGCGAATTTCTGCACCGCGAGATAGTGGAAGTAGGCGCGTATAACGTAAGCCTCGGCCTTGATGGCAAGACGGTCGGTGTCCGAGCCGCTTGCATCGTCGATTTTTGCGAGGATGGGGTTGGCTATGCGCCCGATGTATTCGTAGCATGATGCATAGTAGCTGTCGGAGGCGATGAGTTCGGGCAGCTCTTTGTCGTGACCGGCTTCATCCCAGCCGGCAAGGATTGAAAATTTGGTCTTGACCACCGGTTGGAGCAGAGTGCTCAGAGTGCTGGTGGCATATATCACATCACCGCACACTTGCTGCATGTCAGTTACATTGACAGAATATTCGGCATTGAGCAGCAGCTCGAGGTCGGCTGTGCTTGAGAGTAGATTTTTGCCTTTGGGGTCAATCTCGGTGAAGTCGGCGCATGAGGTCATCATCATCGCTCCGGAGAGCATGCCTATGGCTATATGTTTGATTTTCATAATGTAAACTTTAAGCGTTAAACGTGTAAACTCCCCGATCAGAGATTAAGGTTAAGACCTACCATATAGGAGGCGGGGTTACGTATGCCAAGTGTCTCGGGGTCTACGCCAAGGTCGTTGGCTGTCCAGAGTGCCTTGGGATTGTTGACCTGGAAGCGGACGGTCAGCAGGTTGACGCCGAATCGACGGGTCCAGCCTTCGGGCAACGTGTAGCCCAGGACGAGGTTGCGGAGTTTGAGGAACGAGGCGTCATGCACGGCATTGTTGGCATATGTAGTTTCACTTCCGAGAGATCTTGATGCGTATTTGCCGAGACCGGGGATAGATGTCGGATTCTCAGGTGTCCATGCATTATTGAAATATGAAGCGATAGGTGCATAAAAGCTGCTTGCAAATATTTCGGATTGCGGCAGACAACGCATCTTGTGGCCTCCGTAGTAGGCGAGCACAAATCCGAGGCTCAGGCCGTTCCATTTGAATGTATTGTCGACACCTACGATATATTTGGGATCGGATTGACCTGAAAACTCGAGTATATCGACGCTTTTACCTGATGCATTGTGTGATGTGCCGCCGTTCTCTACATAAAACAGTGTCTGACCCTCGGTGCCGGGATCGCTTGAGATGCCGGCAAATCGATAGCTCCACAATGCGTTGACGGGATAGCCTTTCTTGTAGGGAGTGGAGATAAGACGATAGGCTGAGGTGGCGTCGTTTTCCACATCGATCACTTCATTCTTGTTGTAGGTGAATGTCACGCTTGTTGTCCAAGAGAAATCGCTGCGCGAGCGGGGTACAAACCAGTCATAGGAGGCTGCTATTTCAAGACCGCGGTTGCGGATGGAGGCGGCGTTGGCCACGATGGAGGTGAAGCCTGTTGTCGGGTCGAGATTCATGCCGTTGAAAATGTCCTTGCCTATTTTGTTGTAAAAGTCGATGTTGCCGCGCAGACGGTAATTGAACAGGCTGAAGTCGAGACCTACGTTGGTGGTGCGGTTCTGCTCCCAGCGCAGGTCGGGGTTGGCCGGAGAGGTCACGGTGCCGTAGGGCACATTGGTAGTGCTGTTGATCGAGCCGGCCGATGCGGTCATTACCGATGTGGCTCCCTGATAGATGTTGCCTGTCACACCGTAGGAGAAGCGCAGCTTGAGGAATGAGAGCCATGGAGCCATGTCGTGCACAAAGTCCTCATTGTGTATGTTCCAGCCCGCGCCTACCGACCACAGCGGTTTGCCGCGGAATTTTGAGTTGAGGCCGAAGACGTCGGCATAGTCCTTACGGAACGAGCCAAACACATTGTATTTCTCGTCATAGGTGTAAGTGGCGTTGGCATAGCCGGAGCCGTAGCGGTGACGCACCTCAGGCACGAGCCCCATGCCGTCGCGGAGATAGGGGTTGAAGGCAAACTGTGAGCAGGGAAATCCTCCGTCGGAGGCCATGAACAGGAGACTGTTTCTCATCTGGCTCATGGTGCCGAAGTCGACGGTGTGGGTCGAGCTTGATTGCAATTGTTCGTCATATCCGAGCACGAGCGACTTGGTGCCCTTGTATTTGGTCTCGCGGAACTCCAGACCGGCTATGGCTGCGATGTCGTGGCGGCCGAATGTGCGCGAGTAATTGAGCTGGCCGCGGGCGGTCCAGTAGTTGCCGGTGCTTTCGTTGGTCTGGAGGAAACCGCCCGAGCGGGGTGTCATATAATCGATTTTGCCGTCTTTCATGTAGGCAAATGCGTTGCGCAGCGTGCGTGAGGCGTGGCTCTGCTCGTTGGCGAGGTGCTGCTCGTTGCGCTCGTCCACTTCGTAGATAAACTGTGCGTTGGCTGTCAGGCCGGGTATGATGCGGAAGAGCAGGTCGGCGTGATAGCGCATGTTCTGGCGGCGGTTGGTCTGGGTGTTGTCATACATCTCGCTCACTGCGTCCACTCCGAGGTCATGCATGCCTTCACCGGGGTCCCAGTAACGTGTGCCGCTATACCAGGGATACTGTTTCGCGATGCTGCCGTCTTCATTATAGAATGAATAATAACCGGCATAGGCCCAGGGATTGCTGGCACTGCTGTTGTAGTCATAGCCATATTTGCGTGAGGTCGAATAGATGGAGTTGATCGACACTGTGGCGGTGAGCCATTTGGCCAGATCAAACGCGCCCTTGTATGACACGTTGAGCCATTCTTCCTTGTGGTTGATGATGCCGCTGTTGTCGCGCTTGTAGTTGAGCACCACATTGTTGCGCGACTTGTCCGACGAGCTGCGCAGGGCAAGGTTATATTGCTGTATCACCTGGCGGCGATAGATGTTGTCGGCATAGTCCTGTGCATAATTGTTTTGCGCGAAGGCTGCTTTATGACGGTCGAGTTCTTCTCGCGAGAAGCTGTTGGTGGCATACTGATAGTAGGCATATTCAAGAGGTGTTATCGAGTAGGAGGTGCCTTTCTTGATATCGGTGGCGAAACTCTCGAGATTTCTCACGGGATCATTGTTGTAGGCGGGGTCGTTGACAAAATACTTCCACTCCAGATATTCGCTCTCAGCCTTGATATGCTCCTCGGGAGTCATGTAGAAGTTGTCGTGATAGTCCATGTTTTTGTTCTCATACCATGTTACGTTGGCCGAGAAGTCGATGTCTATTTTACCTTTCTTTTTGGCGTTTTTGGTTGTCACGACAATAATGCCGTTTGCCGCGCGTGCGCCATAGATGGCCGATGCCGATGCGTCTTTCAGCACATTGACACTCTCGATGTCGTAGGGGTTGAGGTCGTCGATGTCACCCTCGATGGGCAGACCGTCCACCACGAGCAGCGGGGCGGTCGAGCCGCCGAGTGTGCCCACGCCACGGATAATGGGCTTGCCTCCGTAGGTCGACAGACCGGCCACGCGTCCCTCGAGATTGTCGAGAAGGTTGAGTGTGTAGCGTTCGTCGAGCTTGTCGGCACTGATAGTGGTCACCGAGCCGGTCATCTTCTCCTTCTTGATGTCCTGATAGCCGGTCACCACCACCTCGCTCATCATCGTGACGTGGGTCTCGAGATTGAAGCGGATATTGTTCTGGTTTTTAGGAGTCACTTTGATTGATGCGGGTTTCATGCCGACAAATATGGCCGATACCATAGGGTTGAGGGCCTGGACATTCTTGAGCGTGAAGTGTCCGTCGGCATCCGAGACGGTGATGTTGGTGGTGCCGTCGATCATGACGGTCGCACCGGCCAACGGCTCGTTTTCTTCCGCATCCCATACTATGCCCTTGATGTCGCCCTGCACATAATCGACGTTGATGTTGGGGCGTTTGAGCACCACGGTCTTGTCGACCACTTCGTAGCCGAGCAGCATGTTGACCGACAGCACGCGGTTGAGAAGCTGCTCGAGTGTCAGCCCCGTGTAGTTGCACGTTACGGGACTCTTGGCCTCTTTCAGAAGCTCTTTCTGATACACGAAGTCCATGCCGGTCTCCTGTTTGAGCGCGTTGATTACCGCCTCGGGAGTGGCCTTGTCAAACTTGGCGTTGTACGAGCGCGCCGCAAGGTCGAGCGGCACAAGCATCGTCACTGCCAGCAGAAGGGCTAATAGTACTTTTTTCATTGTGTAAAAAAAATGATTGGTGAGTAATGTGTAAAGGTTAGTTTCGTTTTTATTGCGACGATATTATCACTTTGCCGTCGCGGGTGGTGAAGCGCAGTCCTCCGCTCATCTCTATGATGGATATGGCCGAGGCAAAGTCGGCATAGCGCGGGATGCTGCCCATGAAGACTATCTGTGCCACTTCGGGCGACTCAAATTCATACTCGAAATCATACCATCGGCTCAGGTCGCGCATGATGCTCGAGAGAGGCTGTTCCTCAAACACAAACCGTCCGTGTCGCCACCCGGCTATTACCTGCGGGTCGACGGTGCGCATGTTGAGTCGGTTGTCCTCGCGGCTGAGCATGGCCTGGTGGCCGGGTGAAAGCAGCACTTCACCCGAGGGGATGTCGGCGCGGGTGACGGCTATGGAGCCACGCTCGAGTGTGGTGTAGACATATGGGTCATCGGCATAGGCGCGCACATTGAATTCTGTGCCGTATACCCTCACCGTAAGTTTGTCGGTTTCGACATAGAAGGGGCGTTTCTCGTCACGCTTTACGGCAAAATAGGCTTCGCCCGTCACGTGCACGCGTCGCTCGGTGGGACTGAACACTTCGGGATAGCTGAGGGTCGACTCAGAGTTGAGCCACACCTCGGTGCTGTCCTCGAGTATGATTTTAAACTCTCCGCCGCGCGGCACGTCGAGACACAGTTGGCGCGGGGCCTCCACCTGACAGTTTTGTGCGAGTATCATCCGGCTGCCATGCACTCCGGCGGTGTCGGAGGCCGAGAGAGTAAGTGTCTCGCCCGATGGAGCTATGAGTCGGGCGCGGGTGGTGCCCGGGGCTATCTCCACGAGGCTTGAAGGTCCGTCGGTTGTGGCGGCTATCTCTGTGGGGACGGAAGTGGAGATGTCGGAGCGGTTATATATAATAAATGTGGCGGCAATGCCTGCTATTACGGCTATCATCGCGGCTATCGAGAGCACGCGCATGACGCGACTGCGGCGCACGGCCGAGATGCGTTGCTGCATGTCGGCCATCGGACGCTCCGTCCTGACCAGTGTCCTGCGTCCCAACTGGCGTGACACGTAGTCGGGGTCGGCCATACGGGCGAGCAATGCGCGGCGGTCGGGGTCATCGCCGGCCCATTGTTCGAGAGTCTGCCGCTCCTCGGGAGTGATGCGGCCTATCGAAAGACGGTATAGTAGAGATGCTATCGGATCCATTGTTTTTTCGTGTTGTATTGATAAAAGGCGATAGGGTGCAAAAAGTATATCAAATTTTTACATTATTTTTCGCTTTTTTGGTAAATTGTTGTTTCACGCTTGCTTTTCGGGATTATTTCGTTAAATTTGCAGTGTGTATGATTACGATTACATATATAAATCATTCATAGCCGGCAATGTCAGGCCGTTCTATGAGGATTTGTATCCGGGTCTGCTCGTATATGCCTCGCGTCAGCTCGGTGATGAGTTGTCATATCTTGCCGAGGATTGTGTGCAAGATGCCGTGATGAGTTCTTTCACCGAGCGTCGCCGTCTCAAATCGTCGCCGGCATGGTATGCCTACATACTCAAATGTATTTATCACAGTTCGATAGCTCTGATCAGAAAGCATCGCTCGCGCAACAACTATCTTGACAGCGGAGATGTCTCGCACGTGGCCCCCGGTCTGGATGTAGCCATGCTTGAGCAGGAGACGCTCGACATGCTTTATGCAGCCATCGAGTCGCTTCCGCCACGTTATCGCGAGGTGTTGAGGCTCAGTTATCACGACGGACTTAAAAATGCCGAGATAGCCGAGCGGCTCGGTGTGGCTGAGATCACTGTCAAGAAGTGGAAGGCCGGCATACTCGTAATGTTACGTGAACAGCTTGGTGAAATTACCCCTCCCGATTGTGTATTGTATTCATTGTTAGGTTGTTATTTCGCTGCGGCTTCCTGACAGACATTAGAGTGGGGGGTGGTGTCAACTTTTAGGCGGGCTTAATTGTTTAACTTATGTTAAAGCAATTAAGGCCATGAACAATTCTCACGTTACAACTACTCAGCCTGCCGACAAGCATCATACTCCGCGCATTCTCACGGTCATGAATCTAATTGTGCTTGTGCTCTCCGGACTGCTTATATTTTTCATCTCGGTCGACACATTCGAGGAGGTCAACTTTCTGGAAAACCATCAGTATATGGTGTTTCAGTTTTGGGTGTGCATATTTTTCATGATAGACTTTTTTGTCGAACTGGCCTATACCTCCGACAAACTCGGTTTTGTCAAGCGGCGCATGGCGTTTCTGCTTCTATCCGTCCCCTATCTCAACATCATCAACATGACCGGCATGCACCTGTCGGGCGACGTGCTCTACTTTGTCCGTTTCATCCCCCTTGCGCGCGGAGCCCTGGCCATGTCGATAGTCATAGGCTACCTGTCGAGCAACGCCGTCACGAGTCTGTTTATGTCATATCTCGTGATACTGCTGATGATTACCTACTTCTGTTCACTCATATTTTTCGACATGGAGCAGCCCTATAATCCCCAGGTCAAGACCTATTGGTCGGCACTCTGGTGGTCGTTCATGAACATGTCGACTGTCGGATGTGACATATCGCCCGTCACTGTTCCCGGCAAAATCGTAGCCGTGGTGCTCCCAATTATGGGCATGGTCATCTTTCCGCTCTTCACCGTCTACCTCACTAACTACGTGCAGCGTAAAGCCAAATTCATTTGAATTTGCTCTTCGAGCAAAGGTTATAAGGTTATGAGGTTATGAGGTTATAGGGTTATGAGGCGATGGTTGCCCATTGGCCTCATCAGACTCATAGGCCCCCAAACTCCCTCCCCATCAACTCCGACCTGACTAATTGTCTGATTGCAAAAAATTTCGTAACTTTGCACCTCGAAATTTTTTGCTCCACTATGATAGCTGTAAATAACTTAGGTATACAATTTGGTAAGAGGGTATTGTTTCAGGATGTTAACCTGAAATTCACCCCGGGTAACTGCTACGGTATAATCGGTGCCAACGGTGCCGGCAAGTCGACTCTCATGCGCATACTCAGCGACCAACTGACCCCGACTCACGGCAATGTGACACAGGGTCCCGGCGAGCGTATGAGCGTGCTTGAACAGGACCACTTCAAGTTTGATGACTGTACGGTCATCGAGACAGTGCTCCGCGGCCACACCGTGCTCTGGGACATAATGCAGGAAAAAGATGCCCTCTATGCCAAGGAAGATTTCACTGACGCCGACGGCATACGTGCCTCCGAACTTGAGGAACGTTTCGCCGAGCTCGAGGGATGGAACGCCGAGAGCGAGGCCGCCGCGCTGCTCAGCGGTCTGGGCATACGTGAGGACAAGCATTACACCCTCATGCGCGACATGAGCGGTAACGAAAAGGTGCGTGTGCTTCTGGCCAAGGCCCTCTTCGGCAACCCCGACAACCTGCTGCTCGACGAGCCCACCAACGACCTTGACCTCGAGACTGTGGCTTGGCTTGAGGATTATCTCTCCAAGTTTGAAAACACCGTGCTTGTGGTGAGTCACGACCGTCACTTCCTCGACTCGGTGTGCACCCACACTCTCGACATCGACTATAACAAACTTACACTTTTTGCCGGCAATTACAGCTTCTGGTATGAATCATCGCAGCTCGCTCTGCGTCAGCAGCAGCAGGCCAACAAGAAGGCCGAGGAGAAACGTAAGGAACTCCTCGAGTTTATACAGCGTTTCAGTGCCAACGTTGCCAAGTCAAAGCAGACCACTTCGCGTAAGAAGATGCTCGAAAAGCTCAATGTCGAGGAGATTCAGCCCTCGTCGCGCCGCTATCCGGGCATCATATTCACCCCCAACCGCGAGCCGGGCAACAAAATACTCGAAGTCAAGGGGCTCTCGGCAAGCGTCGACGGCGAGGTGCTCTTCAGCGACGTGAATTTCCAGATTGAGAAGGGTGACAAGATTGCCTTCCTCAGCCATGACCCCCGTGCCATGACCGCGCTCTTCGAGATTATCACCGGCAACCGCAAGGCCGACGCCGGCACGTATGAATGGGGCCAGACCATCACCACCGCCTATCTGCCTCTCGACAATACGGCGTTTTTCAACACTGACCACAAT
Organism: Duncaniella muricolitica; assembly: GCF_910574735.1. Classification (NCBI taxonomy): domain Bacteria; kingdom Pseudomonadati; phylum Bacteroidota; class Bacteroidia; order Bacteroidales; family Muribaculaceae; genus Duncaniella; species Duncaniella muricolitica. The sequence continues at coordinate 17,987 of NZ_CAJTCF010000013.1, forward strand.
CTCGTCGACTGGCTGTCGCAATACTCGTCTGACAACTCCGAAATCTACCTCAAAGGATTCCTCGGCAAGATGCTCTTCTCGGGCGAAGAGGTGCTCAAAAAAGCATCCGTGCTTTCCGGTGGCGAAAAGATGCGCTGCATGATAGCCCGCATGATGATGACCGATGCTAACACCCTTGTGCTCGACTCGCCCACCAACCACCTCGACCTTGAGTCGATACAGGCTTTCAACAATACACTCCAGGGTTTCAAAGGCAATATCCTCCTTTCGAGCCACGACCACGAGTTTATACAGACTGTATGCAACCGCATCATCGAGCTGACACCCAAGGGCACCATCGACAAGCTCATGGACTATGACGATTACATCACCGACGCCAAAGTCCTTGCCGCCCGCGAAAAACTCTACTCATAACTCTTTGTCTTAAAAGAGATACAAAACTGACAAAAGTTTCAAACGAAACAAGTGCTTTTAATATGCCTAAGCCTTTGTTTCGTTTGAAACTTTTGTCGGTTTTGTATATGCCTGATTATAGTGCTATACGATATATTTCCGCAGTGTCATTGGCCTCGAGCGGTATGTATGCTCCGATTTTCGGGCCTTTGTTTTCATGCAGTTTTTTCACCATCACGGGAATGTCCTCCTCTTTCACTCCAAACTCTCCGAGGCGTGACGGCAGCCCGAGCGAGGTGAAAAATTCTCTCAGACGCTCTATGCCATCCATAGCCGCGGTCATGTCATCGTCGGCAGTCACATCGAGTACGCGTCGGGCCAGTTGAGCCACTTTGGCCGGATTGCGTTGTGCCACATAGGTCATCCATGCGGGCACCATGACGGCCAGTCCGGCCCCGTGGGCCACCTCGGGATAGAGCGCGCTCACCTCATGCTCCATGAAGTGTGACGACCAATCTTCGGCACGTCCCGTGCCGCACAGTCCGTTATGAGCCAGCGTGCCGCTCCACATTATGTTGGCGCGGGCATCATAGTTGTCGGGCGTCTCGAGTGCTTTGGGTGCCTCGGTCATGATGGCTTTGATCAGCCCTTCGGCCACACGGTCGGTCACCTCCACCTCGGGAGTGGGGGAGAAGTAGCGTTCGAAGATGTGAATCATCATGTCGCACACGCCGCATGCGGTCTGATAGGGCGGAAGCGTGAATGTCAGTTCGGGGTTGAGGCACGAGAACTTGGGGCGCAGAGCCATATCCGTGCGCAGCGAAATCTTTTTCATGCCGTTGCGGTGGGTTATCACAGAGTTGCCGCTTCCCTCGCTTCCGGCAGCCGGGATGGTGAGCACGACACCTATGGGCAACGCTTTCTCCACTACGGTCTTGCCCGCATAGAAGTCCCAGAAGTCTCCGTCATACACTATGCCTGCGGCAATGGCCTTGGCTGTGTCGATGGCCGAACCTCCGCCAACGGCTATTACACCGTCCACGCCGGCAGAGCGTCCCGCCTCGATGCCTTCATACACTTTTTCGTCATCGGGATTGGGCTGTACGCCACCCAGTTCGGTAAACTTTATACCCTCCTCGGCAAGTGAGGCTTTCACGCGGTCGAGCAGTCCGCTACGCACCACGCTTCCCTTGCCATAGACAAGAAGCACATTGGTCATGCCGTGGGTTTTGGCCTGTCGTCCGGTCTCATCCTCGGCTTTTCTTCCGAAGATATATCGGGTAGGGGTGATATATGAGAAATTGTTCATGATAAATAATTATGTTTTTTCGGTAACGATTGTTTCCCGCAAAAATAGCGAAAATAATCATATCACCTCCACTCAAAACAAAAAACTTTCACGTCTTCCCGACTTCAGGTCTCTCATTCCGCAACCACCCTCGCAGCTCGGTTGTTTATATATCAAGTAAGCATCCAACTAACAAAAACCTCTTTCCTATGGCTTATAAGATAGAACAAATCGAGGGTATAGGCGAGTCATATGCCCGCAAACTCGAAAGTATCGGTATCTCAACCACCGAACAGTTGCTGACTGCGTGTGCCAAGAAGTCGGGTCGCGAGAAGGTAAGCGAGCAGACAGGCATCAGCGAGAAACTGATACTGAAATGGACCAATCACGCCGACCTATTCCGCATCAAGGGCGTGGCCGGACAGTTTGCCGAACTCCTCGAGGCTGCCGGCGTGGACACTGTCAAGGAATTTCGTCATCGCGTGGCCGCCAACCTTTATCCGCGGCTTGTCGAGGTAAACGGGCAGAAACACCTCTGCGGACGTGTGCCCTCCGAGACTGAGCTTGCAGGCATGATAGAGCAAGCCAAGGAGCTTCCCCCGATAGTGACATATTGATTGCCCGTGCGGCTTCCCGGAATGATATTTCCGGCCCGGATGACGCACAAAAAAAGATTCAAAAGAGACAATGGTCTGTAACTGTTACAGCCTTTGTCTCTTTTGAATCTTTTATGCGTCAGCGCGGCGCGGGAGCATTGCTCTTCACATCACGCTTCGGTGGATTATTCTCCGTCAGAGAGTATCTCAAGCATCTTGATGGCCGACACGGGAATACGTGTGCCGGGACCGAAGATAGCTGCGACGCCCGCTTTGTAGAGGAAGTCATAGTCCTGAGCGGGGATTACACCGCCGGCAGTCACGAGGATGTCCTCGCGGCCGAGTTTCTTGAGCTCCTCAATTACCTGCGGGATGAGAGTCTTGTGGCCGGCGGCGAGCGACGACACTCCGAGGATGTGGACGTCATTCTCCACAGCCATGCGGGCAGCCTCGGCCGGAGTCTGGAACAGCGGACCCATGTCGACGTCAAAGCCGCAGTCGGCATAGCCTGTGGCCACAACCTTGGCTCCGCGGTCGTGTCCGTCCTGACCCATCTTGGCAATCATGATACGGGGCTGACGGCCTTCGCGTTTTGCAAACTCCTCACACATCTGCTGGGCCTTGATAAAGTCGGGGTCCTGCTTGGTCTCTGATGAATACACGCCTGAAATAGTTCTGATTACTGCTTTGTAACGGCCTACGATTTCTTCGCAGGCATCTGAAATCTCTCCGAGGGTTGCGCGCACGCCGGCTGCCTTGACTGCAAGGTCGAGGAGGTTGCCCTCCTTGGTGCGTACACATTCGGTGATGGCCTCGAGGGCCTTCTTGACGGCTGCTTCGTCGCGGTGCTCCTTGAGGTCAACGAGACGGGCCACCTGGTCTTTTCTCACCTCGGTGTTGTCGATTTCGAGGATATCGATGGGATCTTCGTGGTCAAGACGATACTTGTTGATGCCCACGATGGTCTGACGGCCCGAGTCGATGCGGGCCTGGGTGCGGGCCGAAGCCTCCTCGATACGCATCTTGGGCAGACCGCTCTCGATAGCCTTGGCCATGCCGCCGAGCTTCTCGATTTCCTGGATGTGCTCCCATGCGCGGTGAGCTATCTCGTTGGTGAGAGCCTCCACGTAGTATGAGCCGCCCCACGGGTCGACCTGCTTGGTCACCATGGTCTCCTCCTGGATATATATCTGGGTGTTACGTGCTATACGTGCCGAGAAGTCGGTCGGGAGTGCGATAGCCTCGTCGAGTGCGTTGGTGTGGAGACTCTGGGTGTGGCCGAGAGCCGCGCCCATGGCCTCGATACATGTACGGCCTACGTTGTTGAAGGGGTCCTGCTCGGTGAGCGACCAGCCCGAGGTCTGAGAGTGGGTGCGCAGTGCGAGCGACTTGGGATTCTTGGGATTGAACTGCTTGACAATCTTGGCCCACAGCAGACGTGCGGCACGCATCTTGGCCACCTCCATGAAGTAGTTCATGCCGATAGCCCAGAAGAACGACAGACGGGGTGCGAAGGCGTCGATGTCGATGCCGGCGTTGACACCTGCGCGCAGATATTCCAGACCGTCGCAGAGGGTGTAGGCAAGCTCGATGTCGCATGTCGCGCCGGCTTCCTGCATGTGATAGCCCGAGATGGAGATGGAGTTGAACTTGGGCATGTTCTGCGAGGTGTACTCAAAGATGTCGGCGATGATACGCATCGAAAATTCCGGCGGGTAGATATAGGTGTTACGCACCATGAACTCCTTGAGAATGTCGTTCTGGATCGTACCGGCCATCTCCTCGAGTTTGGCTCCCTGCTCCAGACCGGCGTTGATGTAGAACGCGAGTACGGGCAGCACGGCTCCGTTCATGGTCATGGAGACGGACATCTTGTTCAAGGGTATACCCTCGAAGAGCACCTTCATGTCCTCGAGCGAGCAGATTGACACACCGGCCTTGCCCACGTCGCCTACCACACGCTCGTGGTCGGCGTCATAACCGCGGTGAGTGGCAAGGTCGAAGGCCACCGACAGACCCTTCTGACCGGCGGCAAGGTTGCGGCGGTAGAAGGCGTTTGACTCGGCTGCGGTCGAGAATCCGGCATACTGACGGATGGTCCAGGGGCGAAGGGGATACATCGCGCTGTACGGGCCGCGGAGGAAGGGGGGAATACCCGACACATAGTTCAGGTGCTCCAGACCTTCGAGGTCATCTTTGGTATATATGGGCTTGACGGGGATAAGCTCGGGGGTGAGCCACTCTTCCCCCTGTGTCTCGGGGACGTGACGGTCGCCGAAAGCGTCTTTTACAATGTCAATGTCTTTGAAATTGGGTTTCATATCTTATAGGGGATGGAATGGTTTACTTGTTGAGCAGACGGTTGTTGAAGTCACGCAGTGTCTCGAGCACATTGCAGCGCACGTGTACATAGTCGTTGATGCCCAGGGCCTTGAGATCGTCCATGCATGCGGGCGCACCGGCCACTACAAACTCGGCACGGCCGTCGAGATACTTGAACGCGGCGGGAGCATATTCGGCATACTCGTCATCGCTTGAGCAGAGCACCACGATGTCGGCACCCTTCTCGAGAGCGGCGTCCACGCCTTCCTCCACACTGTTGAAGCCGAGATTGTCGATAATCTCATAGCCGGCACAGCCGAAGAAGTTGCCCGAGAACTGGGCGCGGGCCAGACGCATGGCGAGATTGCCGATGGTGAGCATAAACACTTTGGGACGCTTGGCGGCTGCCTCGGTGGCCAGACGCAGGTCCTCAAAGTCGCTCGACGCGCGCTTGGTGGGAAGACCACCCTCGTTTTCGCAGCCATTTCCACCGTTGCATGTGCAGGGCACCGAGCCCTGAAGCTCTACAATCTTGTCGGCTGCCATCTCGTTGACGTTGGGATACTGGTTGGTGCCAAGGAGTATCTCCTTGCGCTTGGCCACGTCGGTGTGACGTTTTTCGGCACTTTCGCGCACGGCTTTCTGTACCTCTCCGTCATTGCAGCAAGCGAGAAATCCGCCCTTCTCCTCTACGTCGAGGAAGAGCTTCCATGCCTCCTTGGCGATAGCCATGGTGAGGGTCTCTACGTAATACGAACCGCCGGCGGGGTCGATTACTTTGTCAAGATGGCTCTCCTCTTTGAGCAGGTGCTGCTGGTTGCGGGCGATACGCTCTGAAAATTCGTCGGGAGTCTTGAACGGTGCGTCAAACGGAGTGACGGTTATCGAGTCGACACCTGCGAGAGCGGCCGACATTGATTCGGTCTGGCTACGCAGCAGGTTGACGTGTGCGTCATAGAGTGTCTGGTTGAAGCGCGAGGTGGTGGCGTGGGCCTTCATCTTGGCGGCACACTCACACTCGGGCTTGTACTGGGCCACAATCTGGGCCCAGAGCATACGGGCGGCACGGAATTTTGCAAGTTCCATGAAGAAGTTGCTCGATACGCCCATATTGAACTTGATGCGGCAGGCCACTTCCGATGCGTTGCGTCCGGCCTCGGTGAGCAGGCTCATCCAGTCGGCTCCGCAAGCCAGAGCATATCCGAGTTCCTGATATATGTATGCACCGGCGTTGCTGAGCATGTCGCTGTCAACTGCAAGCACGCGCAGGCCGCGCACGTCCTTGACGGCGTCGAGCAGTTCGCCGGCCATCTTCACGAGTTCGTCGGCTGCAAAAGCCGCGCCCTTGCGCAGAGGTTTCTTGAAGGGGTTGAAGTCGATGGAGCCTTTGAAGGTCTCGTCGGTGCCGTTCTCCTTCACATAAGCCACGAGGGCTTCGGCCAGAGGCAGAGCTTTTTTCAGGCAGCAACTGAAGTTGATTTCGACCTTGGCGGTGTCAATGCCGTTGAGCAGTGTGGCCACTGTCTCGGCTGTGGGTTCCTGCACCTTGAATCCGAGCGAAGTAACACCCTTGGTGAGCACGTCGAGTGCTATGCGGTTGGCTTCTGCGGGTGTCTCGGCGATAATTTCCTGGCGCACGAGCCAGTCATTATCGGTGCGGGTGCCGCGGAGATATGGATACTCTCCCGGCAGTGAGTTGGTGGTGGCAAGGTCTTCGATGTCTTCGAGCCTGTACATGGGCTGTACATTGAATCCCTCGTTGGTGCGCCACACGAGCTTTTTGTCAAAGGGAGCACCTTTCAGGTCAGCCTCCACTTTAGCTTTCCATTCTGCTGTGGAAATCGGAGGAAACTGGTCAAACAATTTTTCTTTTTTTTCTGCCATGATTTATGGTATTAATTCTCAGTCTGATATGTAAGGTGAAATCCTGCATTGTCCCACTCACTTGCTCGAGTAGGGACGCATCATTCCAATCTTGCAAGTTTTCAGATGCAAAGATAAAAGAATATTTTCTAATTAAAGAAATTTTTCCGTAAAAAACAGCTTAATCCACATCCTGCTCTCATTTATCATGAGTTGCATATGGTCTCGGCTGCAATTGGAGGCCATCGACATGTTGTCACACTATCCCCAGACCATAGAGAAATACAAGCCCGATGCATACGGGGGCGAGCCATCTGAGGCAAAACACCACGCATCTCACACCCATGGCTGTGATGTGGCCTCCTCCGGCTGTGAGTTCGCCTTTCACTACCGAGCGGTCAAGTACCCAGCCGACAAATATCGAAATTATCATGCCTCCCACGGGCAGCAATATATTGGACGATGTGTAGTCAAACAAGTCAAACAGTGTCATGCCGAATATCTTTATCCCGCCCAGTGAGCCGAACGACAGCGCGCAGAGCGTGCCGAGCGTCATGGCTAAGCCTATGCTGAGGGCTGTGGCCGCTTTTCTCGACATCCCAAACTCTTCTTCAAAATAGGCTATGGTGATTTCGGCCATGGAGATGGTCGAGGTGAGCGACGCGAGAAACAGTAGCAGGAAAAACAGTGTTGACCACACGGCTCCGCCGCTCATGTTGGCAAATATAGACGGCAGGACTTCAAACACCAGCTTGGGGCCGGCGGCCGGTTCCTGACCGAACGTAAACACTGCCGGAAAGATGATTATGCCGGCCAGTATGGCCACGAGCGTGTCGAGTCCGGCTGTTATGAGCGAGGTGCGCAGCAACGGGGTGTCGCGTTTGAAATAGCTCGAATAGGTGATGAGGCATCCAAGTCCGAGACTCAGCGAGAAAAACGCCTGTCCCATGGCTCCGAGCACCACCGAGGGTGTGATTGCGCTGAAGTCGGGCATGAAGAGAAATCTCATGCCCTCGGCCGCTCCGGGCATCGTGAGCGAGTTGACGGTGAAGAGCAGCAGTATCACAAACAGCATGGGCATCAGTATGTTGCTCATACGTTCTATACCTTTCTGCACTCCGCGTGAGAGTATGAAATAATTGACAGCGAGAAACACCAGCGTCCACACCACCGGCAGCACATCGCTTGAGGCGAAGGCGTCAAACTGTGCATGGAGCGCGTCGGCGGTCATCCTGTCCGTAAATCCTCCGGCCGATTTCACCGTGTAGTGCATGGTCCATCCGGCCACCACTGAGTAGAAGCTCAGTATGAGCACCGATGCGGCCAGTCCAATATAGCTCACCAGTCCCCAGGGCTTGCCGGGTGCGAGAGCGCGGAAGGCTCCGCGTATGTTTGACCCTGTGTGACGGCCGATGATAAACTCGGCACAGACCACGGGCACACCTATTATAAATATGAAAAACAGGTCGATAAGCAGAAAGGCTCCGCCGCCATGCACCCCCGCTTCATATGGAAATCTCCATATGTTGCCCAGCCCTACGGCCGAGCCAACTGTGGTGGCTATTACTCCTAATCGTGTGGCAAATTGGGTGCGGTTGTCTTTCATTTAATCGGTCGGGATTTTCACTTTCTGGGGCGTGCGGCCTTGCGCTTTGTCGATTTTTTTGCGGTTGATTTTCTGGTGGTCGAGGCCGCGCTGCCCTTGGCGGGTATCTTCAGGCTCTGGCCTATCTGTATGCGGGTGTTGTTTTTCTGCATGCCGTTGGCAGCCTGAATGGCAGCTACGGTTGTGCCATATTTGCGTGCTATGCGGTCGAGTGTGTCACCCTTTTTCACCTTGTGGGTAGTGGTGTGAGTGGCCTTGGTGCGCTGGGTGTTTTCTTTAGGCTTTGCCGGAGCAGCTTTGGTCTCGGTGGTCTCTGTCTTGGTGTCGGCTTTGGCTTCCGCTGATGTATCGGTGTTGTCCTTGGGGAATACCTGCGCCACTTCGGGAACGGCCACCACGCGCACTTCGTCGGGAGTGATATGCTCGACCACCTCGATGGTCAGACGGTCGCCCTCCTTGACCTTGCCGGCGCGCAGTTTGTTCCAGCGTTTGATGTCGGTGGCCGATACGGCATACATCTTGGCTATGTCGCGCAGATTTTCACCGCGCTGCACCTCGTGGATCTTTGTCACGGTGCGCTCGGTGGCCTGTGTGGCTATCTCGTGGTTGGTCTCGGCGTTGTCCGACTGGCGGCTTGCGTTGGCAAGGTTGGCCTTGCCGCCGTCAGAGGTTATTATCGAGCTTTCGCCCGAGCTACCGCCGGGCTCGGCGGTGGTGCGGCGGGCATAGAGGTCCTTGTCATAGTCGAGTATTCTTTTCTCGCTCATGATGTAGCTCAGACACTGCTGGGTGGGCAGTGTGAGATAGTAGGGGCGGTATGCGCCGGGTATCTGGTCTTTCAGAAACTGGGGATTGAGCATCCTTATCTCTTCGACCGGGATGTTAAGCACCGAGGCTATCTGGTTGAAGTGTACATTCTTGTCGATGCGCACGGTGTCGGTGGTGAGATGACGTTTCACAATGGTGGGCGAGATGCCGTGCTGGCGGTAATAGTTCATCACATAGTTGGCGGCGATGAATGCCGGCACATATCCGCGTGTCTCGGCGGGCAGATAGTTGTATATCTCCCAGAAGTCTTTTTTCTCGTCCTTGATTTCCTCGCTGTCACCGCTCGCACGGCGCAGGGCTTTGTTGACGTTGCCGGGGCCGCAGTTGTAGGCGGCGATGGCGAGCGACCAGTCATTGTAGATGTCATGGAGCTGCTTGAGATAGCGGGCGGCATTGCGCGAGGATATGCGCGGGTCGCGGCGTTCGTCGACGAGCGAGTTGATTTCCATGCCCAGTCCCTTGGCTGTCGCGGGCATGAACTGCCACAGGCCTACGGCTCCGGCGCGTGACATGGCGTTGGGGTTGATGGCCGATTCGATGACGGGGAGATATTCCAGCTCGAGGGGCATCCCTTCCTTGAGCAGCTCCTCCTCAAAGAAGCGTCCGTAATAATTGTGGAGCGCGAGCATGTCGGCCACAAGGCCTCGCTTGCGTGTGAGATACATGTCGATATAGTTGCCTACTATCGAGTTGTAGGGCAGGTCTATCACTGTGGGCAGTTTGGCCAGACGCTGCTCATACTCGGCGGCGGTGGCTGTGGTCGAGTTGCCGGTGTCGATGCCGGGCACCACGTAGTTTTTCAGATAGAAGTTCTCCTCAAGCAGTCGTGTCTGTGTTTCGAAACTCTCGGGTGCTATGATATTGTCGTCGGTGATGGAGTGACGGAGTTCGAGTATTGATGGCAGTGAGGCGGCCGAAACCATAAGGCTGCCGCTAAGTCCGAGAATCAGAGATATAAAGGTTTGTTTCATCGTTGGATGGAGTGATATGTTGACTTTCCGCACTCTTGCCGGATGATTGCCTCATGCGGGAGCGGGGATGAATGGATGGGGTGATTGTTTCAGAAATTCAAGGCCCAGTATAGCCCGAGACTCGGGCGCGTAGAGCCGTTGCGCAGGTCATTGTTCATCAATGCCGGCGCGACGTCCATCGACAATGACGGACTTATATCGAAATGTGCCAACTGTGCGTCGACATAAGCGTCGACCATAGCCAGCAGATAGACGCCTACCATACATATGATACACAGGTCGCGGTTGCGCCTGAAATAGTTTTTGCGGGTGCGCAGCAGACTTGTGAGCCATGCATGGTCGAGGTCCTCTTCCTTGACGGTGGGGGCGAAAAAGTCCATGTAGCTCTTGGTGGTCGGGTCGTTGTCCATGATGTCGCTGTAGGCCGTGGTGTAGTCGCGTAGCATGGTGTTGTTCCATGAAGTGGCGTAGCCGAGTCCCATGAATGCCCCGATGACGATGGGCAGTTTCCAGTAGCGGCGGTTGTAGAGCTGGCCGAGGCCGGGAAACAGTGCCGACATCCACACGGCTTTGGTCGGATCGGGCATAAATTCAAACCGTCGTTCGGCATATTCCGACGGAGCAACCATTACGGAGTCGATCGGCATTATGGCAAGCGAGTCGCCCGAGACTGCGAGACTGTCGCCCACGACCATGACGGGCACGCCCGAAGGCCGGCCGAGCGATATGGAGTCGGGCATCTCGCTGATGGGTGAGGTGGGGCGGCGTTGCGGACGCACCGGTCGGTTGCGCCGCGGGGTGTCGCTTACGGGCTCGTCGGCGGTCACAGCCGGAGTGTCGGCCGTTACTGCGGGAGTCTCGGGTGTGGCGGTCTCGGGCTCCGAGGCCTGTGCGTATACACCCAACGACCCGGCAAACGCAAACAGGAGTGCGATGACCGGAGCCGCTATGGAGTGACGTATATATGTAGCTTTAGTTTCCTTGCAGGGATACATTGCGTGGGGTTACTGTTTTGCTGTGTCAAAGATAGCAATTAATCTTTGTAGTTCATCATCGTTGCGAAACGAGAAGGAGATTTTTCCCTTGCCTGAAGCGTCACACGACACTTTCACGGGGGTCGAGAAGCGGTGTGAGAGGTGGTCTCTTAAAATATCAAAATCTTTGTTAGAAAACCTTTTATCGTCCTTCTTTTCGGGATTTTCACCGTTGAGTGCGGCCTGCTGATACTTTTTGGCAAGTTCCTCGACACGTCTCACCGACAGGCCTTGGGCGAGTATCTCGTTGTAGAGTTTCAGTTGCAGCTTGGGGTCGTCGATGCTCAGCAGGGCACGTGCGTGGCCCATGTCGATGCGGCGGTCGCGCAGTCCGAGCTGCACCTCGGCCGGCAGACGCAGCAGACGCAGAAAGTTGGCCACTGTGGCGCGCTTTTTGCCTATGCGTTCGCTCAGTCGCTCCTGTGTCAGATCGTAGCGGTCGATGAGTTTCTTGAATGTCAGTGCTATCTCTATGGCGTTGAGGTCCTCGCGCTGTATGTTTTCGATGAGAGCCATCTCGGTCATTGTGGCGTCGTCGGCCGTGCGTATGTAGGCCGGCACGGTGGAGAGTCCGGCCATGAGGGCGGCACGGTAGCGTCGTTCGCCGGCTATGATCTGATAGGTGTCGGGACCTGTCTTGCGCAGCGATATGGGCTGTATGATGCCATATTCGCGTACCGAGCGGCTCAGCTCCTCAAGAGCCTCTTCGTCAAAAATCGTACGGGGCTGGTCGGGGTTGGGCGAGATGCGTGAGATTTCGATTTCGTTGATTGCCGAGGCGTCGCGTGCGGGCGCGTCGTCCATGGCTATGAGTGAGTCGAGTCCGCGTCCAAGGGCGGGTCGTTTGCTTGGTGGCATATTTCGGTCGTGGGTGAGATTCTGTTAATGATGTGAGGCGTTAGGCTCTCATGAGTTTTTGGCTATCAGCTCCTTGGCCAGAGAGATGTGTGATGTGGCTCCGCGTGACAGCGGGTCGTAGAGTATGACGGGCAGACCGTGGCTTGGGGCTTCGCTCAGACGTATGTTGCGGGGTATCACTGTGTCGAACACCATGGCTCCGAAGTGGCCTTTGAGCTCCTCGTATATCTGGTTGGCCAGGCGCAGACGTGCGTCATACATCGTGAGCAGAAATCCCTCGATTTCGAGCGACGGGTTGAGCCGCGACTTGATGATGCGGATGGTGTTGAGCAGCTTGGTGATGCCTTCGAGTGCGAAATATTCGGCCTGCACGGGTATTATCACAGAGTCTGCGGCTGTAAGGGCGTTGACGGTGATGAGTCCGAGCGAGGGGGAGCAGTCTATGAGTATGTAGTCATATTTCTGCGCCAGCGGGGCGATGGCTTTTTTGAGCACGTTTTCGCGTGCCTGTTTGTTTATAAGCTCTATCTCGGCTCCGGCCAGGTCGATGCGTGAGCCCACCAGATCAAGACGCTCGCAGCATGTGGCCACCTGCGAGCCGTCCATGGGATAGTCGTCGACAAGGCACTCATAGATTGACGACGGCATTTTTTTGGGGTCAATGCCGTAGCCCGATGTGGCGTTGGCCTGTGGGTCGGCGTCGATGATGAGTGTGTGTTTACCCTCGGCCGCGAGTGAGGCCGCGAGATTGATGGTGGTGGTGGTTTTACCCACTCCGCCTTTCTGATTGGCTATGGCGATGATTTTACCCATTTCTTCGGTTTAGCGTACCGCGCTGGGCCAAGTATTTGACTCTGAGCGCGTGATTTGAATATGCAAAGTAAGAAAAAATATGCCGAAAATCAATGCCGGATAGTAACAAAACGTGTTAAAATGTTGAAAACTTTTTTTCGTGGCGGCTCTTTCAGATGTCTTTTGGGCTGACGCGTTTTTTACCAACTGCCGCCGGCACCGCCGCCTCCGGTGTGACCGCCTCCGAACGAGCCTCCTCCGAAGGAGCCTCCGCCCATGCCGCCTCCGCGTCCGCCAAGCGTGCTGCCGAGTATAGCTCCGGCTGCGAGCGCGCTGTCGTCGCGTTTGCGTTCGATTTTAAATCGTTTCTCGGTGTGGTTGCCACAGTTGCGGCAATAATATATGTCCACACCCTCGCCCTGGCTGCGTGTGGTGGCCGGGCGCAGTATGCGGCGGTCAGACAGGCTCATGGTGCGGGCATGGCAGCGCGGACACTCGATGAAACGTGTGGAGCGGTTGACATAGGGGTAGATGTCGGTCTGGGCACACTGCGGGCAGTGCCAAACGTCATAGTCCACCGAATTGAGCCGCTCCTCGAGGTCCTGCGAGGGGGAGAGGTAGTCGTTGTCGTGCACTTCGTCGATGAGTTTCATGCGGGTGCCGCAGTGTGAGCACATGCGCTTGTGGCGTCTCACGCGATACATCTTCCATGAGAGCAGACCAAACGGGATGGCTCCGAGTCCGAGTGTGACAAAGGCCACGATGGCCGCCGGGAGCCACAGGGTGTTGAGACGACGCCAACGCTCCACGTCGTCGACATGGCGCGTCTTGGTGATGAAGTAGATGACTATCGCAAGCATGATTGCGGCAATGAAGCCGGCTATCTTGAGAAAGAAGGCAAACACCTCTTCGCCGTTGAAATCCGACATACCTGTTGTTACGCGGCTGTCGTTGGCCTGTCCCGACATGAGCTCGTCGCGCACCGACGGGTCGAGGATTACCTCCGAGAGTCGGGCCACAGCGGCCTCGACACCTCCGTCATAGTCGCCCTGGCGGAAATAAGGATACATGTTCTCGCGGATGATGCGTCCGGCTATGATGTCGGGCACCGCGCCCTCCACTCCGTAGCCGGTGCGTATCTGCACTTTCCTGTCATCGCGGGCCACCAGCAGGAGCAGTCCGTTGTCTTTGTCGCTTTTGCCTATGCCCCATTTCTCAAATAGCGCGGTGGCAAACTCTTCGGGGGTCATCGAAGGGTCGATGCTGTCGATGGCCACCACGACAAGTTCGACCGAACTCTTGTCCCACAGGTCGGCGATAGCCCTGTTGAGACGAGCTTCGGCCTGTGGCGAGAGCACTCCTGAGGGATTTGACACGTAGCGTGTGCGTGAGGCTACGTGTACGTTGGGCACTTCGTCGACTGTCATGGCCTGTGAGGCCAGTGTTACAAATATGCTCACCAGCAGTGCGAGCAGACGGGCAGGGCGTTGTATCATCTGATGTATCATCCTTGTGTCAGTTGTTGATCTTGAGACTCATGCCGTTGAGACGGCGATAGAGGTCGAGGGCATAGACGTCGGTCATGCCCGAGATGTGGTCGAGCACGGCCTGTATCTTGCCGTAGAGGGTAGGGGCGTTTATTTCATATTGCTCGGGCACTTTGGCCAGAAGCAGACGCGAGTAGTTGAGTGTCGGGTCGGTGACGGCTTTGACCAGCTCGTCAATCAGAAACGAAATGATGCGCGTGCCGGCAAGTTCGATTTCGATCACATCGTTTGCACAGTAAATCTTTTCCCACGACAGCGACTCGCAGCGTCGATAGCCCTCCTTTTCGAGCGGGGTGATGTGGTCGAGCAGACTGCCGCGGAATGTGCCGCCGAGTATCTCCTCCTCATGAGCGGCAAAGGCGTCGGCGCAACGGTCGACCAGCACTCCCACGATGCATGAGCGCAGATAGGCTATCTTTTCGTTGGGGTCGTCGACGTGGCTCATCACCTTGAGCATATGTTCCTGCCGTTCTTGGGGAAAGTAGCCCAGCAGCAGGGGGATTACCTCGCCGGTGGTGAGTATCTTGAGCTTGTGGGCGTCCTCGATATCCATTATCTCATAACAGATGTCGTCGGCCGCCTCGACTATATAGACAAGCGGGTGGCGCGAGTAGCGGGTGGTGTCGTCGGGCGATGCGAGACGCAGCATGCCCAGCTCGTCGGCCACTTTTATGAAGTCGGCATGTTCCGACGAGAAAAATCCAAACTTGCCGTGGCTTCCGGCAAGTGTCGACTCGAAGGGATATTTGACTATCGAGGCCAGTGTGGAGTAGGTCATTGCAAATCCTCCCTGGCGGCGTCCGTTGAAGCGATGGGTGAGCAGACGGAAGGCGTTGGCGTTGCCCTCGAAGTGGGTCAGGTCGTTCCATTCGCGCTCGCTCAGGTGCTCTCTGAACCGCAGTCCGGCCCCTTCGCTGAAGTAGGCCTGTATGGCTTTCTCGCCCGAGTGGCCAAACGGCGGATTGCCCAGGTCGTGGGCCAGGCAGGCTGCCGCCACGATGTCGCCGAGATAGTTGAGCGAGTCGAGCACTTCGGGCGCGTCGGCATAGCGCGGGCGCAGGCGTATGGCCACCTCGTTGGCAAGCGAGCGTCCTACACACGACACCTCGAGGCTGTGGGTCAGACGGTTGTGCACAAATATGCTGCCGGGGAGGGGGAAGACCTGTGTCTTGTTCTGCAGACGGCGGAAGGGCGAGGAAAACACGAGCCGGTCAAAGTCGCGTTGAAAGTCGTTGCGCGCTCCCGGCTTGGGGTCGTGGTAATGTTCAAGCCCAAATCGTTTGTCGGAAATCAGCTTGTCCCATTTCATGGTGTCGGAAGTATAGTCAGGCATAGCGGTCGTTGAGGATGGATTGTGGTTAAGGCTGACAGGTGTCTATTTGGCTTCTGAGGTATCATCGTCGGCCGACGCTGCTTTTTTGAGTCTGCGGCGGCGGGCCAGATGCCATGCCAGAAGTTTGCCGCTGCGGTCGAGTGCGAGCAGTATGAGCAAAATTATAACAAACGGCGTGGTGACAAGTTTCAGCACATAGCCCGTTTCGGGGTTGAGCGAACGTATCAGCCTGTCGTGGGGGGTCTCGGTGATGAATGAATAGCCTATCGACGAGAGCGTCCGCTTCCACATCACGGTGCCGTGGTCGAGATATACGAGAGCGGCATTGCCGCGGGCCAGCTCCTTGAGCATCTTGGGGTCGGCCTGATAGATGGGATAGGAGGCCATGGATATGTCCTTCCAGTGTTCCATGCCCTCTTCATCGCTGTTGATGAGGGCTATGAGCGAGCCGCCGCGACCGGTGATGAAGTCGTTGAGCTCGTTGATGATATAGGTGTATGAGAGGTCGACGTCATGGATGTCGGGGATGGTGACGAGAAACTGTTCGGTCTCGCTGTCGATGATGTCGGCCGTGATGTCCTCGCCGTCCTCGATTACGGTGAAGCCGTCGGTATTTATTTCGCCTCCGCTCACAAGCCTGCGGCTCACGAAGGTCCAGGTGGAGTCGGGCAGAGCGTCGATGGTGAAGGTCTCCTCGAGTCCGTCCTTTGAATAGGTGTATTCATACACTGTCTCGGCAGCCGTGTCGTCATCAGTGTCGTCGTCATAGTCGGGGGGCAGGAGTGTGGTGCCGGCTGTGTACTGGCGGAAGTCGATGAGCGGCTGCACGTTATAGCCGTAAAACTCTATGGCCAGAATATAGAGGGTTACCAGGCCTCCCACAATCCATTGTGTGTAAGGGAAAAACAATCCCGACACGCGTGTATTGTAAAGGATGAGATAGACGAGTGCCGCCGAGATGAATATGTTTTTGACAAACGTGGCGGTGTTGGAGATGATGAGAAAGTCGCCGAAACATCCGCAGTCGTCGACCGGCGAATAGAGGGCGATATAGAGTGTGAGCGGCAGCATCACGGCCATCATGGCCGAGAGCAGCCACACGGCTGCGCGGCGGTAACATCCGAGCAACACCATGAAGCCCCATACAAATTCGTAGGCTCCGAGGGCAAAGGCGGCGCATGTCACGAGCGAGCGCGGCACGTCCCAGCCCCATACGGTGAAGTATTCGCTGATTTTTATTACACTGCCCCATGGGTCGATGCCTTTGACAAAGCCCGACATGATGAAGGTCGCACCGATGAGTATGCGCAGCAGCCACACGGCTGCCGGATGATAGAGCCGTTCGCGCAGCGGGCGGTGAGGGGTGTCAGTCGGCTTGGGTGAGTTTGATGACTGCGAAGACTGCATAGTTGATGATGTCGAGATAGTTGGAGTCGATGCCTTCCGAGATGATGGTGTGGCCTGAGTTGCCTTCAATCTCTTTGACACGCTGTATCTTGGTGAGTATGAAGTCGGTGTAGGAGTTAACTCTCATTCCGCGCCATGCGTCGCCATAGTCGTGGGTCTTGGCGGCCATTAGGTCGCGCGCGGTCTTCATCTTTTCGTCATAGAGAGCCATGGCACGGTCGGGGGTGATGTCGGCGTTGTCGGCATATCCAAGCTGGAGCTGTATCAGCCCGACCAGTCCATAGTTTATTATGGCCATAAATTCGCCGAGCACGCCCTCGTCGACCATCGCTTCCTCTTCCTCGAGTGTGCGGATGCGCTTGGCCTTGATGTAGAGCTGGTCGGTGATGGAGCGCGGACGCATTATGCGCCATGAGGCTCCGTAGTCACGGAGCTTTTTGTCAAAGATGTCACGGCATAGAGCCAGGGCGGAGTCAAATTGTGAGAGTGTGTCGCTCATTGGATTGTGATGGATGGTCTGAATCTGTGAGTGTGAATCAGATAGATAATAAAAAATGCCGTCGCAAGAGGTCGGTGATGGCTTCTTGCGACGGCTTTATCTGACGTGATTAGAGAAGGAGCTTCTCTACGCGGTCGAGGTTGGCACCGTCGTTAAGGTTGTAATATACAATCTTGAGGTTGGTGAGTGCGTTGGTCATCTCGTTGTCAAGCTCGTAGGCTTTCTCGAGATATACAGCGGCTTCTTTGAGAAGGGGATTCATGTTCTCGGCCTTATACTTGTTGTATTCGCCCTGGCTCATCTCGCCGGTCTTCTCGTCGAGACGCTCATACTGCTGGATGAGGGCTGTGCCGTAGCTGAAGTTGGCCATGGCATTGTTGGGGTCGATTTCCACAGCCTTCTTGAATGACTCCTGCGACTTTTCCTTTTCACCCTTGTCGTCGTAGAGTACGCCGATGAGGTAATAGTTGGTGCCGTTGGTGGGGTCGTTCTTGATGGCGGTCTCGAGCATGTTCATAGCCTCGTCATACTTCTTCTCGGCCATGTAGGACGAGATGATGCGCTGGAGAAATTCGGGCTTTGCTGAGCCGAATTTGTCATAGGCAATCTTGGAATACTGGAGCTTCTTGGCCTCGTCGTTCATCTGATAGGCCACAGAGTAGGCATAGTCATAGGCGGCCATTTCGTCATAGCCGATAGCCATCATCTGCTCGAAAGCCTTGGCGGCTTCGGGGAGCATCTCGGCCTGCCATGCGGCGAGACCTGCATAGTAGGCCATCTGGGCGGCTACGGAGTCGGCAAGAGCCTTGGGGGCCGACTGGCCGAGGCTGGCGTTGCCGGGGATGTTGATGTAAGCCATGAACGCTTCATAGGCCTTGGGATAGTTTTTGGAATCCCAGAAGCCTGAGCCGGAGTTGGCGAAGTCGGCGTGGTGAGAGGCGATGGTGGCTACGATGTCCTTGGAAAATTTGGTCTTAACCTTGCCTTTGGCATCGGTCACGGTGTCGAGGCTGAGAGCCTTGAGCGAGTAGTTGTAACCGTCGAGCAGTGCGGAGCCCATCTCGTCGAGGTTGACATCCTTGCCGATGACTTTCTGACCATACATGTCGTCATAGAGCTTGAAGCCTGCCTTGCCGGGGATCCAGTAGGTCTGGGCGTTGGCTGAAGTCTCGGCGTTGGAAAACGCGGGTGTGATGGCCTTTACGGCATTCTGATAGCTGCTATAAGAATTGACATTCTTAAAAGCCTTTTCCGCTTCTTTTACGGTAGCGGTCTGGGCTGACATCGACGCTGCGGCAAGTAGCCCGAGCGTCAGGACGCAGATCTTTTTCATAATCGGGGGTTATTAGAATTGGTAATGTATTTGTAGAGTTAAAAAAACGGGAGAATCCGGAGTTAAAAAAATCATGTGATGAAGGGGCCTGCGTATGTCGGGTTGGTGTGACAGTTGAGACTTCATGCTATAATCTTTATAACTCCAAATTCCTTGGTTTTGTTTAATCAAGTTCGTCATCGGCCGCGGGCTGGTCGGCTTCGTCGATGTCATCGGTAATGGTGTCGTCGTCGGTTTCGTCGGCAGCGGGGTCGTCAAATATCAGCTCTTCGGGTGCTTCTGTCTGAGCTTCCACTTCGGTCACTTCCTCTTCGGGGTCGGAATCCACGCAGCACACCGAGGCTATCGTGTCGTTGCGCTTGTCGAGGTTGATGATTCTCACGCCTTGGGTGTAGCGGCCCTGCACCTTTATGTCGCTGACGTGGATGCGCAGGGTGATACCGCTCTTGTTGATAATAACGAGGTCGTTGCCGTCGTTGACGCTCTCGATGGCTACGAGGCGGCCGGTGCGCTCGGTGATGTTCATGGTGCGTACACCCTTGCCGCCGCGGTTGGTGATGCGGTAGACGGGCACACGCTCCATCTTGCCGTCGACTTCGGTCTCGATGTCGAGGGCTGTGCGCTTGCCATATCCGCGCTCGCTGAGCACCATTACATTATTTATGGTGTCGGCGGGCATGCATATGAGGCCTACCACTTCGTCATCATCGCCGTCGAGGGTCATGCCGCGCACGCCAGTGGACATACGTCCCATCTCGCGTACCTTGTTTTCGGGGAATCGGATGGCGCGACCGTTGCGGTTGGCCATGAGTATGTCGCAGTTGCCGTCGGTCATCTCGACGCTGAGCAGCTCGTCGCCCTCGCGGATGATGATGGCGTTGACGCCCTTGGCGCGGGGACGTGAGTAGGCTTTGAGACTTGTTTTCTTGATTATGCCCTTCTTGGTGGCAAACACGAGGTTGTGGCTTGTGACAAACTCTTCGTCACCGAGATTTTTGGTGCAGATAAAGGCCTTGATGGCGTCGTCGGGCTCGATGTTGAGCATGTTCTGGATGGCGCGGCCTTTGGAATTTTTCGCTCCTTCGGGTATCTCATAGACTTTGAGCCAGTAGCAGCGTCCCTTCTGGGTGAAGAAGAGCATGTAGTTGTGCATCGAGGCGGGATAGATGTGCTCGATGAAGTCCTCGTCGCGGGTGTCGGAGCCCTTTGCACCGACGCCGCCGCGGTTTTGTGCGCGGAACTCGCTGAGCTGTGTGCGCTTGATATATCCGCGGTGGGAGATGGTGATGATCATGTCGTCATCGGCATAAAAATCCTCGGCATTGAAGTCTCCGGCGGTGTAGTCTATGTCGGTGCGGCGCGCGTCGCCATACTTGTCGCGTATCTCGATTAGCTCCTCTTTGATTACAGCGCGACACACGTCATCGTCCGAGAGTATCAGCTCAAGGCGGGCTATCTCCTTCTCCAGCTCGTCATACTCGTTTTTGAGCTTGTCCTGCTCCAGACCGGTGAGCTGACGCAGACGCATCTCGACGATGGCCGCGGTCTGCGGGTCGGTGAGGGTGAAACGCTCCTTGAGCTTCTCGCGTGCGTCCATAGTGTCGGCCGCACCGTGGATGATGCGTATTACCTCGTCGATGTTCTGCGAGGCTATGATGAGACCCTCGAGTATGTGGGCACGCTCCTGGGCCTTGCGCAGCTCATATTTAGTGCGGCGTATCACTACTTCGTGGCGGTGGGCCACAAACTCGCTGATGAGTTCCTTGAGGTTGAGTGTGCGGGGACGTCCGTTGACGAGGGCCACGTTGTTGACGCTGAACGAGGCCTGCATCTGGGTCATCTTGTAGAGCTTGTTGAGCACCACGTTGGAGTTGGCGTCGCTCTTGAGCTTGATGACGATGCGCATGCCCTTGTAGTTGCTCTCGTCGTTGATGTCGGCGATGCCGTCGAGCTTCTTGTCGGTCACGAGGTCGGCTATGTAGCTGATGAGCTCGGCCTTGTTGACGTTATAGGGTATCTCGGTTACGATGATATTCTCGTGGTTGTCCTCGGCTTCGATTTCGGCCTTGGCGCGTATGAGCACTCGGCCGCGGCCTGTCTCATAGGCTTCCTTGACTCCGTTGTAGCCGTAGATGGTGCCGCCGGTGGGGAAGTCGGGGGCGGGGATGTATTTCATCAGACCGGGGATGTCGATCTCGGGGTCGTCGATATAGGCTACACAGGCGTTGATTGACTCGGCCAGGTTGTGGGTGGGCATGTTGGTGGCCATGCCGACGGCGATGCCCGAGGCTCCGTTGACCAGCAGGTTGGGGAAGCGGGTGGGGAGCACGACGGGTTCCTGACGCGAGTTGTCATAGTTGGGCTGGAAATCAACGGTGTCCGACTCGATGTCGGCAAGCATCTCTTCGCCAAGGCGGTCGAGGCGCACCTCGGTGTAACGCATGGCTGCC
Organism: Duncaniella muricolitica; assembly: GCF_910574735.1. Lineage (NCBI taxonomy): Bacteria > Pseudomonadati > Bacteroidota > Bacteroidia > Bacteroidales > Muribaculaceae > Duncaniella > Duncaniella muricolitica. Next base: position 39,107 of record NZ_CAJTCF010000013.1, read on the forward strand.
GCTCCGTCGCCGTCGACCGAGCCGAAGTTGCCGTGGCCGTCGACCAGGCAGTATCTCATGGCCCAGGGCTGTGCCAGACGCACTACGGTGCCGTAGATCGACGAGTCGCCGTGGGGGTGATACTTACCCATTACCTCGCCGACGCAGTTGGCCGACTTCTTGTGGGGCTTGTCGGATGTGTTGCCCATCTCGTTCATACCGAAGAGCACACGCCTGTGGACGGGCTTCAGGCCGTCGCGCACATCAGGAAGCGCGCGCGACACTATCACCGACATTGAATAGTCGATGTAGGCACTCTTCATTTCGTTTTCGATGTCTATCTTTATTATTCGGTCTTCTTCAATCATCGTTTAATTGAAATGTGATTTTTTACGACAAATTTACCCACAAAGGTAATAATTTTTTTTCAAAGCATTGTTACTTCGGGGCTAATAAAATGGCGAAAAAATCACGACAGGGGGCTTGCCGGAACGATGGGGGAGTGACCATGTGCCGGCCGACTTTGCGGGAGCGTGGCGGGGATGGGTGGGGTGGATGGCTGATGGGGGAGGTGTTGTGTGGGGGTTGGGTTGATTAAAGGGGGGTGATTGATGCGGGTGATTGATGCGGGTGTGTGCGGGGGTGTGTGGAGGATGTGTGCTGCAAAGTTACGCCATGATTTATCACGCAAAGGTGCGATAATGTCGCTTAGCGCAGATAATTCAGAAATATTTCCATGTGAGTCGGGGCGACTTCGCGGATGCGTGCGCGCAGACGCAGACGGCGGTTGTAGATTACCTCTCTGCGCTCGCCGAGCATCAGACACATTGAGGGAATCGACAGGCCCAGAGCGTTGTAGAGAAACAGTCGCGTGTCTGACTCCTTGAGGTCGGGCATCTCGGCGCGCAGGCAGCTCATGAGGCCGTCGGCGGTGTCATCGAGATGCTTTTCAAGCCTTGTCACGAAGTCGTCCGACGAGGCCAGTTCCGAGATGGCTCTGAGTGTGTCGCGTGCGGCCTTTGACTTGACCGACTCGTTGGCATAATTCTCGTAATATGTGTCACACAGGTGTGAGAGTGTGTTGAGATGCAGCTCCTCGAGGTCGTGGAGGGCGGTGCGCAGTTCCGAGGCTGTCAGCATGTCCTGCTCCTGATGACGGCGGCGACGTATGGTGGCTGTGCGTATGTATATTGCAATCGCCGACATTACGGCTATGGCAAGAGCGGAGATGAGTATTATCACTACGCGCTGAAAGCGGATGGTCTGCTCGCGCATAAGCACCTCTTCATAGTTAAACCGCACGACCGCCGCTCTGACATCTTCCTGAAATGTGGAGCTGAACTCATCTCTTATATCGCCCTTAAACCGGAAGGACACATATGATATAACCTGTTGGTTTATGGTGTCAAATGTCTGGTTTATGATCGGCTCGCGGTATTCTTCCCTATAATAGTTTATGAAATCATTGGCATTTTCATCAAGGCCTTGTTCCCACAGCAACCGGGTTACAAGATGGGCGTTTTTTGCGGATATATTGGCCGAATCGCTGGAAATATCCTCACGCCACCCATCGTCATTTTTAATTTTTTCGGAAAGATTATATGGATTGAAGCCTTTGAGTCCATCAATCATAAGCCATGATGTTACATCAGGAGAGTTGAAATTTTCCAACTGCCGATACAGCCGTTCGCTCCGTCGCTCGAATGTATTGGCATAGAAATAGCAACGAGTCGTATCGTTGTCGTTAAGTATTGATGCGTAGTGCTTTATTTTGTCAGCATGAGTGGCGAGCCTTTCTTCGGGAGTAATGTAATTGGTAAAATCTGACAGTATGGCATACATATTGTCATAGTCGTGATATTTTTCGTATACCTCGCATGCTTTAACGGCATAGTGACCCTTCTCGTTAATGTCGCATATCGAGTCGTAAAGATTCATCATGCCTACTCTCGATAGTGCGAGCACACTGTCGTTGCCTGTCTGCTCGGCACATTTCTCGGCATTAAGAAACGCCTCCATGGCTTCGGGATAGTTGTGGAGATCGAGTTTTGCTTTGCCTTTCAGATAATAGTTGTATGCATCCAAGTCTTCTGACCCGCTACATGAGCAGGACAGAAGAACAAGTATGAGCAATATGAATTTATGGTATGAAAATTGCATATTGCAAAGATATGAAATGAAAACACTCTATGCAAATTAGATTGAATTAAATTAAAGAGCAAAAAGTGCTGATTTAGATAATATTTTTAGAATTTTGTTATAGCAATGGTGTAATATACTTAAACACAAAATTCCCCCTTTTCATTAATGTAAAAAGCACAGGACACTTCCTTTGGTTCATATAGAGTGCCATTAATAACTTTGTATACATAAAATGAAATTAAAATTTTTTTTGGAGATATTGATAATGTTGGGTCGCTTGATATTTCATCAATCTTCTGTTATGGTTGTTTTGATGGTGTCATTAGATGCACGTAATACACGTGAAGTTCTTGTGTCATCTAATTTAATGATTTTAACGGGGGTTTTTATTATGCATTTAGGTGTGGAGTCGGTTGCCGGATATATTGTGTGCATATATAGAATGCGGTCTGTTTTTTCTAAACAAGAATCGTTATTCTTTGTCGTGAATGTTTGGTCGGTGAAGGTTTCTGAAATGTCTAATAAATCAGCATCCGATGAGCATGACGCGATGCACAGGACCGAGAGGAGCAGTGCGATGAACGGCAGTTTGATTAAATGTTTCATAAAATGTGAAATTTTTGTTGGTTGATGATGTCGCAAAGTTATAGGAAGAAGTGGATGATTGCAAAAAATCAAAGCTGAAAAATATTCATCAATACGTTTATAAATCATTGTTAATCAGTAGTTTGTTCGGTGGTGCCGCGTGGTGAAATTCATCATGCTGAAATCACGTGGTTTTCAGCCGTATAACGGATGTGAGATGAGCCTTGCAAATGTTAAAAAATGTGATAGAAAGGGGCGCGAGCGGAATTATTGCGTAATTTTGAATCTCGGTTTGGTCCTCCTCACCCTCGACCGATTGTCACAGCCAATAATATTATCACATATAATTCTGAATGAGCAGAAAACGCAAAGAGCTCCCCACTCTCGAAGGGGTCAAGATAACCGATGTGGCCGCCGAGGGCAATGCCCTGGCGCGCGTCGATGATATGGTAGTGTTTATTCCGTTTGGCGCGCCGGGCGATGTGGCCGACGTCAAGCTCGACCGCAAGAAGAAGTCATATGCCGAGGGGCATATAGAGCGTCTTGTCGAGCCTTCGCCCGTCAGAGTGGAGCCGCGCTGCGAGCACTTCACCGTATGTGGCGGCTGTCGCTGGCAGCATCTGCCGTATGAATTTCAGTTGCAGTGCAAGCAGCGTCAGGTCAAGGACGCGCTCGAGAGGATAGCCAAGGTGCCGTTTCCCGAAATCACCCCCATACTCGGGTCGGAGGAGATATGGCACTATCGCAACAAGATGGAATATACTTTCTCGTCAAAAATGTGGCTTACGTTTGACCAGATGAGATCAGGCGTGGAGTTTCCCGACCGCCGCGCAGCCGGATTTCACATCCCGGGCGGATTTGACAAGGTGCTCGACATCAACGCATGCCATCTTCAGGACGATCTCGGCAACCGCATACGCACATTTATAAAGAATTACGGCAAGGAGCACAATCTGGAGTTTTACGACATACGCGCCAACCACGGCTTTCTGCGCACACTCATGATACGCATAGCCTCGACCGGCGAGGTGATGGTGCTTATGGCCGTCGGTGAGGACAATCCCGAGGCCATCGAGGCACTGATGAAGGCCGTCGACGCGGAGTTTCCCGAAATCACTTCGCTGCAATATGTGATCAACACCAAGGTCAACGACACCGTGGGCGACCTCGACATCGTTACGTGGAAAGGTCGTGAATATATCGAGGAGGAGATGGAAGGGCTGCGGTTCCGCATCGGTCCCAAGTCGTTTTATCAGACCAACTCGCGCCAGGCCTACCGCCTTTACAGCGTGGCGCGCGACTTCGCGCGTCTGACGGGCGACGAACTCGTCTATGACCTCTACACCGGCACCGGCACCATCGCGCTCTTCCTCGCGCGTTCATGCCGCCATGTGGTGGGTGTGGAGTATGTGCCCGAGGCTATCGAGGACGCCAAGGTCAATGCCCGTGTCAACGGTCTGGACAACACCGAGTTTTATGCCGGAGATATGAAAAACGTGCTCACGGCCGAGTTTATAGAGCGTCACGGCCGTCCCGACGTGATGATAGTCGACCCCCCGCGTGCCGGCATGCATGAAGATGTGGTCAAGGTGATACTCGAAGCCTCTCCGGCCCGCATAGTATATGTGAGCTGCAATCCGGCCACACAGGCCCGCGACCTCGCCCTGCTTCATGAAAAATATGACATCGAGGCAGTGCAGCCCGTCGACATGTTCCCCCACACACAGCACGTCGAAAACGTCGTAGCCCTGACTTTGCGGTAAAAACAGGGGGAGAGGATACAAAAGGACAAAAGACTCAGAAGAAACAAAAGTTTTTTTATTTCATAAAGCACTTGCTTTGCCGATGAATTATTCAAAACTTTTGTTTCTTCTGAGTCTTTTGTCCTTTTGTATCTCCCTAAGATGATATTTCAGAAACAATTAAAAAAGCACCCTCTGCGTCGCGCAGAAAGTGCCCGTAATTATAATCATCAATTCTAATTATCGGTATGCTTTTATGAGCCTTGATCGTCAGGCGGTGTCAGCAATCTTAGATTTGACATTAATGGTAAAAAAAGGAATGAACGTTTCTTAAAATAAGTATCAGATAATGGCTGAAGATTATTTGCTGTGTAGTTTTAGTAAAATTTTAATTGTAGACTATTATTTGTGTGTTTTCCGATAGTATTGTGTTATTTTTCTGATGCAAAATTACTGCATTAATCAATTATGCGCAAGAGCTTTAACTCTAATTGGTTAAACCGGAGCGCAGTTTAACATCCGCCCCGTCGCCAGGGTGGATTTTGACTGTAAATTTACTAAAATAATGTAAAAAACGGTTGTGTGGGGGGATGTATTGCCTGTCGGTCAGCCGGGCCGGGTGGGGCCGGGGATGCCGGGCGGTGTCAGCGTCCTTGAGCGAGGGCGCGGAAAAACTCCTCGCGCAGCGAAGCCGACTCTTTGAACGCTCCCGCGCTCTCTACAGTAGTGGTGGCCGACATCTGTTTTTCGACACCTCGCATCTTCATGCACAGGTGGTCGGCCGTGCATGCCACAATCACGCCTTTGGCTCCGAGTTTCTCCATGACTATCCGGCATATCTGCGCAGTCATGCGCTCCTGCACCTGCAGACGGCGGGCGTAGAAGTCGACCAGGCGGGCGAGTTTGCTAAGTCCGATGGTGCGGCCGTCGGGGATGTAACCTATCGACACTTTGCCGAAGAAAGGGAGTATGTGGTGCTCGCACAGCGAGTAAAACTCGATGTCGCGCACAATCACCATGTCGGATCCCTCGTGGGTGAATATGGCCTCGTTGATAATCGTGTCGGCATCCTGACGATAGCCACGTGTGGCATATACCATGGCTTTGGCAGCGCGCATGGGGGTCTTGACCAGTCCTTCGCGTTCTATGTCCTCACCAAGCAGAGTGATTATGGCCTTATAGTGGCGCGCGATCTCTGCGATAGTCTCGTCTGAAATGTTGGATACCTGTGTGCTCATTGTCGGATGTTGATGGTTGGATTGAGAGGGGGCTAATCTGGAGGTGAGAGGGGTGTCTATCAGTCGTGGGGCATACTTATACGGTCGCGTACCACGCGTATCTCTTTGCTGTAGGCGGGAAATGCCTTGCGCAGCTCCTCGGCGGCGGCGTTGGCTTCCTGTTGAGTCCTGAAGTCGCCCACTTTGAGTCGCCAGTAGGGCGAGGTGTAGCGCACATAGGTCTGATATTGGGGGAAGCGTGCCGATATGACGCGTTGCTTGGAGGCGGCTTCGGCTTTGGCGGTGCGCACGTTGTTGTCACTGAACACCTGTACTCTATATCCGGCCAGACGTCCTGCAACGGGCTTGGAGGGCTCTTCTGTGCGGTCCTCCTTCTCAGTGTTATCGACTATCTTGCAGAGGCGTTTGAGCAGTGCCTCGGGCTGGGTGACTGTGTTGGCCGTTCCCTCGGTAATGTGGTCGACGATGGTCACAACCTTTTCCTCGCCCCGGGCAGTGAGTCCGCTGAGGGCAAGCGTTATGATTGCTATGTGATAGGCGCGCATGCTGATACAGAATTTGTGGTGGTGGGGTGGGGAGATTGAGAAAAAGTTTAAAAAGTTAAGATAATATCCCTTGTTTCATGACATTATCTTAACTTTTGTGACTTATGGCTTTACAAGGCTTTTTAGAAAGCTGTAACGATGCCCATGAATGATTCGGCTTCGAGGGCTGCGCCGCCTATAAGACCGCCGTCAACGTCGGGCTTGGCGAAAAGTTCCTTGGCGTTGGAGGGCTTGCAGCTACCGCCGTAGAGGATTGAAGTGTTGTCAGCCACCTCTTTGCCATACTTGTCGGCGATGGTCTGACGGATGAAGGCGTGCATCTCCTGAGCCTGGTCGTCGGTAGCGGTCTTGCCGGTGCCGATAGCCCATACGGGCTCGTAGGCGAGAATGATTTTGCCAAACTCTTCAGCCGAGAGGTTGAAGAGGCCTTCCTCGATCTGAGCCTTCACTACGTCAAAGAATGTGCCGTTCTCGCGCTCCTCTAGCACCTCGCCGATGCAGAAGATGGGGGTGAGGTTGTTGTCAAGGGCCAGACGCACCTTCTCGCGGAGGGTCTCGGCGGTTTCGCCATAATACTGACGACGCTCCGAGTGGCCGAGGATTACATATGTCGCACCGGTCGATGCCACCATGGGGGCTGACACTTCGCCGGTATAGGCTCCGCTCTTGTGGTCGGCGCAGTTTTCAGCTCCGAGACCGAGACGGGTCTTGTCAATAACGTTGTTGATGGATGCCAGGTGGGTGAAAGGCACGCAGATAACCACGTCACACTTGGGGGTGCAACCGGCCAGGGCGGCGTTTACCTCCTCGGCGAGCTTGATACCTTCGGGCAGGGTGGTGTTCATTTTCCAGTTGCCTGCAACGATGTTTTTTCTCATTTTTACCTTATTATAATATTGGGATTATTTCCGACGGCAAAATTAGCGATTTTAGTCGAGATTGCAAAATATAAAAATCGACCTGCCGTGCAGGGGAGTTTTCCGCGGGCCGGAGATCTGTAGAGACAATAGTCCCGGGAGTGACACCGGCCTTGTTACACGGCTGATAGGCAGCCATAACTGAAAGCTGATGTCTCTTCCGGGACTATCGTTCTTAATGTGTACCCGAGGGGGGTGATTGCGGCTGGTGGGCCGTGGTTATTTGCGCGGTTTCTGCTTGAGGTCGTCGGGCCTCATGTCATAGACTGTCTTGCCGGCGGTCGGCACGGCGGTGACGGTCGGGGCGGCAAACTGACGGCGTGTGATCAACTGTTCGAGGGCGTCGGCATACTGCTGGTGCACCTGCGCGTCATCGCGTTCACGATTGTTGTAGGCGATAAAGCGAAGGTAGCCGACGCATTTCTCAAACCAGAAGTCGGGCATCTCGTCGGATTTGTAGCTGAGACGGACCATGAATTTCAGACGGTCGATGAGCGTCTGGCGGTCGACCGAGCTGTCGGCTATCATGGCATCGATTGTGGCGGCCGCGTTTTCATAATCTTTCTGCTGTAGCTGCCGGTTGATGTCAATCATCCTGAGGTTGAAGTCCTTGCCGGCAAAGTCACACAGCGATGCGATGCGTTGCGGGTCGCCATACTGTGTCTCGCGGCTCAGTTTGCTGTCGACAGCCTCTTTGCCCACGAGTGAGCAGTATGAGGCATAATTGTCGGAGACTTCGGTCAGATAGGTGGTGACACCCTTGATGTGCTCATCAAACAGCGGCCACACGTCGGGGTCAGACAGCCGGGCCCCTGAAGCGATGAGTTCGTCAAACGCTTTGCTGACTTTCTCCTGCTTGTAAACCGAGGCGTAATATCGGATGTAGTCGGCGAGAAGTTTGCGCGAACGGTCGCCGCTCTCGTAGAGCGAGTCGAGTCTGAACGAGCGCAGCGCGGGGTCGAGGGCATCCTGGCCTGTGCGTATGAACCGTTCGGGGCTCTGACGGCTGCCGCTGCGGTGGACCATCTCGCCCGTTGCAGGGTCGATGAATCCATAAGTGGGAAATGAGCGTACGCCATATTTGCGGGCGAGTTCCACGCCCTCCTCAGGCTCCTCGCAGTCAATCTTGAGATTGATGAAGTTGTTGTTGTAGAAATAGGCAACATCGGGAAGGGTGAAGACGGTCTTGGCCATGTTGTAACAGGGGCCGCACCATTGGGTGTAGAAGTCGACAAACACCAGCCGGCCCGACTTTCGTGCCTCCTCGAGTGCCTGTTGCCACTTCAGATCGTGACGAAACTCTATGCCATGCTCTTTGGCTGACATTGCGGCGAGACAGCCGAGGGCGAGAATTATGGTGAATAATCTTTTCATGTGACGGACTGATTAGTTGTAACCTGGATTTTGCTTGCACAGATGATTGGCACTTGTCTCGGAAGTCGGGATGGCGTCGATGCGGCGGTCAGTGATGCGCTTGTAATATGTGTCACCGCTCGCCTGCGACTTCTCATACTCCTTGTCGAGAGCTTCTTTCAGATGACGATTCATGGCCAGCAGACGGCTGAAATCGGGGTTTTCATATCCGGCGAAGCGAATCATGGCAAACCATTCGTGCCAGTTTTCAAACGACATCTCTATCATCCACTCGCGGAAGATAGCATCCTCAAGTTCTTCGCGTGAGGCGGGAGCCTCCACTGTCGCGCCGGCACGTGAGCGTATCTTGGCGACGGGCGCATAGCAGTCGGCGATGGCGGCTCCTGTGCGGAAGAGCGACTCGGCCTTGATGAGATACAGCTCGGCCTCGCGGCTGAATATCACGGGCATGTTGTCGGCCTGGTTCCAGGTCTTGCGGCATGTCTGATAGTCATAGAGAGTCTGGGTGTTGCGGTTGACGAGCAGCTCTGGTATGTTGCGGTATATGGCAGTCGTGCGCGGGTCATCGCCTACATAATCCATAAACTTGACTGACGGGCCCCAGTAGCCTTGTGTCTTGGAGCCGTCGCCGAAGGCCGATGTGCGCATCGAGCGGCCGGCGTCGTTCTTGTCAAACACTCTTGCGAAATAAATCTCGGGAGTGGAGCCGAAGTTGTCGAAGATGCCGCCATAGCTTGTCTCAGCCAGGGGAGCGTTGGTGTCGACCACATCGTCGACGGCCCGGATGGCCTCATCATATCTTCCGGCATAGAAGAGCACCTTGGCGCGGAGGGCTCCGGCGGCCTTGACGTTGACTTTTGACAGGTTGGTATACTGCGGTGTATTGGCTACGGCGATGTCAAGCTGCGAGAGTATGTAGTCATATGAGGCCTTGACCGAACTTCGTGCCATTGGCGCATTCTCGACCGAGGGGGCTTCGTTGCGAAACACCACGCCATACTCGCTGTCCTCGTCCCAGAACTCGCAGTAGCGGCAGAGAATACGGAAGTAGGCGAAGGCTTTGAAATAGGCCAGTTCGCCGAGTATCTCCCGGCGTCGGTTGCCGGAGAAATCCGAGTCGGCCATTCGGTTGACGGCTACTTCAAGAAAGTTGGCGTTCTTGATCACGGCATAGTCGGCACTCCACTCTGTAGCGTCGGCAAAGCTCAGTAGCGGGAGTGTGCGCTCGGAGTAATACACGCAGTTGAGTGTGCCGGTCACTTCGTCGGGGCGGGTCATGGTGCCGGCTTTGAACGAGCCGCTGACGGTGGGATACACAACGTTGGCCACAGAGCCGGGCATCTGCTGATACACACCGTTGAGGGCAAGCTCCACTGCGGCCGGGGTAGTGATGGCTCCGTCGAGGTCGGCCTGATATTTCGGGGGAAGATCCAGAACGTCGGTAAGCTCACACGACGATACGCACAGCGATATGAGGGCTAATGATAATATCTTTTTCATCGTTTTGTACACAAATTTATCGGTTAGAGTGTTATCTGCACGCCGGCCGAGAACGAACGCAGACCGGGATAGTTGCTTGTCTCGTAGTTGCCGCCATAGTTGCTCGCCTGGTTGACGGTGGCGGCGTCGGTGCCGGGATAGGAAGTGATGGTGAAGAGGTTGGTGGCCGAGACAAAGAGGCTGCCGCGGGCCACGCGGCCAAGGGGTAGATTGTAGGACAGGCGTACTTCCTGCAGACGGAAGAACGAGGAGTCAAAGAGCTGGTGGTCGGTGAGCTTGGGCACACCGTCGCCTATGTAGAGGGCCGGATATTTGGCATCGGGATTCTGAGGTGTCCAGCGGTCGTTGAGTCCATAGTCGATGAGGCCTGTGAGCTGGCCGGGAAGGTTCTGGAGAGCCTTGGTGTAAAGTTTTTTACCGCCTATCTGATAGCCGAAGTTGCAAAAGAGCGTGAAGTCCTTGTAGCCGAGGTTGGCGATGAGACCTCCATACACGTCGGGCTCTGGGCTGCCGATGACGGTGCGGTCATAGTAGTTGATGATGCCGTCGCCGTTGAGGTCGGCTATCTCGAGATGTCCGGGCTTGAGCGTGTTGCTGTCATAATAGGAGTTGCCCATTGACTGGGCGCACGCGTTGAGCTCGTCGACACGGGCCTGGGACTGGATGATGCCGTTGTATTTGTAGCCGAAGAAAACCCCCATGGGATAACCCTCGACAAGCACCTGGTTGCCCGAGCCTTGCACCACTTCGGTCATCGCCGACTGGGCGCGGCCCTCCTCGACGAGACGGGTCACCTTGTTGCGGTTGTGTGACATGTTGAGTGTCAGTTCAAGATTCCAGTCGCGGGTGTCGATGACGCGGCCTGTGACGTTAAGCTCCACGCCGGCGTTACGTACGGCTCCGATGTTGCGTGACATGGTGCCGCTTGTCGCGCTCGACGGGAATGAGAATGACCATATGAGGTCGTTGGTGACTTTCCAATAGCCCGAGAGCGAACCGCGTATACGGCTGTTGAGGAATGAGAAGTCAAGACCGAGGTCATACTGTGTCGACTTCTCCCAGCGTATATCGTGATTGCCCACACGTGAGTGGTAGATGGTGCTGCCGTCGTTGTAGCTGCCCGACGAGTAGAGGTCGCGGTTGGTGTAGGAGCCGAAGTTCTGCACGCCTGTCACACCCGCGCTCGCACGGAGCTTGAGGTCGTCGATAAATGTGAGGTCGCGCATGAATCGCTCATTGTTGATGCGCCAGGCTATGGCTCCCGAGGGGAAGAAGCCGTAGCGGTTGTTGGCTCCGAACATCGACGAGCCGTCATAGCGGCATGTGAATGTGAAGAGATAGCGGTCAAACAATCGGTAGTTGGCGCGAGCGAATGACGAGAAGAGGCCTGTCGACGAGTAGCCGCTGCTCCAGTTGGATAGGGTGGCCGCGCTGCCTATGTTGGTGAATATCTCATCGTCGGGATAGGTCTGTCCGCTGAGGCTCTGGGTCTTGGAGATGTAGCGTTCCCACGACACACCCACCATGGCGTCGATCGAATGGATGTCGTTGAACTTATTGTTGTAGTTGAGCGTGTTGTCCCACACGGTCTTGCTGCGGCGCGAGTGGCCTTCCGATCCATAGTTTTCCTTGCGGGTGCTCAGCACCGAGGGGGTGAAGGTCTCGGAGTCGGTGTGGCCGTATGTGCCCGAGAGGCTTGTGCGGAATCGGAGTCCCTTGATGATGTCGAGCTCGCCGTAGACTGTACCCATTATGGTCGAGTTCTCGTTGGCGTTTTTCTTCTCGAGAGCCGCCACGGGATTGTTGGAGTTGGAGAGGTCATAGGAGCCGTCCTCATAGTAGGGCGAGAGGTCGGGACGCACCCCCTGGGCGGTAAAGAGCGAGGTGTTGGCACTGTGGCTGTCGTTGTAGGTCATGTTGGCGTTCATGCCGAAACGCAGTATGGGGAGCACCGAAGCCTCGGCCGAGATGCGCGCACTGTAGCGTTTGAGGCGGTCGCCTATCACCATGCCTTTCTGATCCATGAGCGAGAGCGACATAAGATATTTGGAGCTTTTGCCGCCGCCCGACACGCTCATTGTGGCGTTGTGGCGTATAGCGGTCTGCTTCACGAGGTCAAACCAGTTGGTGTTGGCCGAGCCCAGGTCGGTCGAGCCTTCGGCCAGAATACTGTTGGCGGCTGAGTTGGAGGGGTCGATGGCCAGAGTCTCGCGGGCAAAGCGTCTGATGGTCTCGCGCCATTCGTTGCCGTAGAGTATGCGGAAGTTGTTGATCTGCTTGTCGGTTGTGACATTGTAGGAGAACGATACGGTGGCTTTCTGGTCGATTTCACCGCGCTTGGTGGTCACGAGTACAACACCGTTGGCTGCGCGGGAGCCGTAGATGGCGGCTGCCGATGCGTCCTTGAGCACGTCCATCGACTTGATGTCGCTGGGAGGAATGTCGTTGAGCGCGCTCGAGTCGGTGACGGGTATGCCGTCGATTACAAACAGCGGCTCGTTGCTGCCTGTGAGCGATGTGGCACCGCGCACACGCACTCTGACAGTCTCGCCGGGGACGCCTGTGCCTGATGACACCTGCACGCCGGCGGCGAGGTTTTGCAGCATCTGCGAGGCGTTGGGCACGTTGAGCTGGCTCAGTGTGCGCTCGCCGATTGACGATACCGAGCCGGTGAGGTCTTTGATGTTGGTTGTGCCGTAGCCCACCACTACCACCTCGTCGAGTTTCTGCTGGTCGGGCACGAGCGAGAGGCTGAAGGATGAGCGTCCGTTGACGTGGACGGTCACAGGCTTGTAGCCGATATATGATATGTTGAACGAACCGTTGGCCGGGACATCATTGAGCGTAAAACGTCCGTCCATGTCGGTGGCCACGCCCTTGGTGGAGCCGCTCATGATGACACTCGCGCCTATCACGGGGTCGCCGTGCTCGTCGGTGACGGTGCCTGAGACGGTTGTCTTTTCCGATGAGGCGGGTTCGCCTTTGCGCAGTATGACCGTCTTGTCGATTACCTCGTAGCCGAGGCCCATCTGTGCGGTCACGACATGTTGCAGCAGATAGTCGAGGTCGACGTTGCGGTAGCTGCCCGAGACGGGCGTCGAGATGCCGTTGATAAGGTCTTTGCGATACACGAAGTCATAGCCGGTCTCTTTCTGGAGAATGTTGAGCGCGGCCTCGACGTTATCGTTGCGAAACGTTACATTGAAGCTCCTTGCATAGCCGCCCAACGGGATTAGCAGCAGGGCCGACACAATGAAAATCAAAAAACTTTTTCTCATGACGTGATAATAATATGATGAATAATTGGTTTTGGTTTATTTACTGCACGTGGTGATTATAATTTTGCTGCCCGAGGCCTTGAGTTCGATGCCGCCGCTGCGCTCGAGGATGCGTTTGGCTACAGAGAAGTCGCTGTAACGCGGTATGCTGCCCATGAATATTATGTCCTGAAGGTCGGGGTCGTCAAACTCGTATTCAAAGTCATACCATCGGGCGAGGTCGCGCATGATTACGGAGAGAGGCTGGTTTTGAAACACAAAGCGTCCGTTGCGCCAGCTGGTGATGACCTGAGGGTTTACCACGAGCATGTCAAGCTTGCTGTCCTGACGGTTTAGCCTGGCCTGATGGCCGGGTGAGAGGCGCACTTCGCCCGACGGTGTCTCGGCGAGCGAGATGGAAATGGAGCCGTGCTCGAGGGTGGTGCATACGCATGGGTCGTCGGCATAGGTCCTGACGTTGAAAGCCGTGCCGTAGACTCTCACCACCTGCTCGTCGGTCTCGACATAGAAGGGGCGCGAGGCGTCGGGCTTGACGGCAAAATAGGCTTCGCCGGTCACGTGTACACGACGCTCGGACGCGCTGAACACTTCGGGATAGCTGAGCGTCGACTCGGAGTTGAGCCACACCACGGTGGAGTCTTCGAGCATGATTTTAAATTCGTGTCCGCGGGCCACTTCAAGACACAGGTTGTCGGCCGGCCGGTTGGCATCGCATCGGTCGGGGTGTCTTATGGGGAGTCGGTTGGCCATGATGGCTGTGTCGGACGCGCCGAGTGCAACGGCATCGCCGTTGGCTGTCTTATAGACTGCTCCGGTCTTGCCGGGAGCTATGTCGTCGATCGACAGTATGGCTCCGGCCAGGGGCGGTGTCGCGCTGCCTGAGCTGTCGGAGCCGCCGGTAATGTAGAGCCATGCGGCCGCTCCGATCACCGTTGTCGCAGCGAAGGCTGCTGCCGTTCTGAGCACACGGCGGCGTGTATGCTGACGATGCATGTGGTGTATGCGCAGAGCCATGTCGCGTGCAGGCCGCTCGTGGCGTATGCGTAGCTCGCCGGCATACTCTTCGTCGAGAGCCGACGGGTCGGTGAGACGGTCGACGAGGTTGCGCCTTGCAGGATTGTTTCCTATCCAGGTCTCAATCTCCATGGCCTCGTCGGTCGACAGCGATGACGTGATTTTCTTTAATATGAGTAAGCTGATCCTATCCATTGCGGTTAGAGGTGTGATGTCGGTATATACATGCGTAAGGATTCAAAAAGTATACATTTTTTTGAAGAAAAATATACTTTTTACGAAAAAATAGCTCAAAAACCTTAACTTTGCATCCGCAACATTACACAACGTGGCGGATTATCAGCACATATTCACATCTTTTTTGGCCGGGAGGATGACACCTTTTTATTCGGTGATCTATCCGCGACTGCTCAGCTATGCCTCACGCATACTTGGGCCGAAACTGTCATATATGGCGGAGGATAGTGTGCAGGAGGCGGTGATGAATACCTATGTGCGACGCGACGAACTCTCTGACATTAACAAGTGGCGCGCATGGCTGCTGACGGCTGTGCGCAACAATGCCCTGATGATGCTCCGCAAGGAGGACCTTGGCCGCCGGTATGTGGAGCACGGAATGCTCTCGGAGGATGAGGCCGAGGATGTGTCGCTCGCGATGATAGAACAGGAGGTGTATGTGGCACTGTTTTCGGTGGTCAGGTCGCTGCCTGAGAAATACAGGAGTGTCTTTGAACTCAGTTTTGAACAGGGCCTCAGAAATGTCGAGGTGGCCTCGATGCTCAATGTTGCGGAGATTACGGTGAAAAAGCGTAAGGCCAAGCTCCTCGACATGTTGCGCGAGCGTCTCGGCGGCAACATCGACGAGCATTATGTGATGGTCATAGTCGCGGCCGGTTCGGTGTTTGCCGACAGCGTAGCCGGGTAGATGATACTGCCCGTGGCGCGTGGAGATACATAAGGACAAAAGATTCAGAAGAAACAAAAATTTTTAGATAGCCCAGTTTTATGGCAAAAAAACTTTTGTTTCTTCTGAATCTTTTGTCCTTTTGTATCTTCTTCTTTTGGCCCGGTGTCAGGCAAAGAGTGTGCGGAGGGCTTCCTCGACTTTGGCTATTTCTATGATGCGGATGCCAAACGATGAGGTGTCGATGCCCTTGAGGTTGCCGCGGGGAATGAGGATGGTGTCCATGCCGAGTTTTTCTGCTTCGCGTATGCGTTGCTCTATGCGGCCTACCGGACGTATCTCGCCCGAGAGCCCGACTTCGCCCGTGATGCAGGTGGAGTGGGGGATGGGCATGTCGATGTTGCTCGAGAGTATCGCGCTGATTACGGCAAGGTCGATGGCAGGGTCGTTGACTTTGAGTCCGCCCGCGATGTTGAGAAACACGTCTTTGGCCGCGAGTTTGAATCCTGCGCGCTTCTCGAGCACGGCCAGGAGCATGTTCATACGTTTGGAGTCGAAACCGTTGACCGATCGCTGCGGAGTGCCGTAGGCTGCTGTCGAGACGAGAGCCTGGACTTCGATGAGAAACGAGCGTATGCCCTCCATGGTCACTCCGATGGCTACGCCCGAGAGGTCTTCGTCGGTGTGGGTGGAGAGGAGCATTTCGGATGGGTTTCTGACCTCGCGCAGTCCGCGCTGACACATCTCGTAGATGCCGAGCTCGGAGGTGGAGCCGAAGCGGTTTTTTATGGCACGCAGCAATCTGTAGATGTGCTGACCGTCACCCTCGAAGTGGAGCACGGCGTCGACTATGTGTTCGAGCACCTTGGGGCCGGCCAGATTGCCGTCTTTGGTGATATGGCCGATGAGCATTACGGGGACCGACGACTCTTTGGCATATTTGAGCAGACGCGAGGCGCACTCGCGCACCTGTGAGACGCTGCCGGCCACCGACTCGAGCTCGTCGGAGGCGATGGTCTGTATGGAGTCGACTATCAGGAGTCCGGGCTGTATCTTCTCGATGTGTTCCTCGATGTTCTGGAGCGATGTCTCGCAGACGATAAACACGTTATCGCTCGGCCGGCCTATACGGTCGGCGCGCATCTTGATCTGGCGCGCGCTCTCCTCGCCCGACACATAGAGTATGGTGCGCGATTTGATGGAGAGAATGTTTTGCAGCACGAGTGTCGACTTGCCTATGCCCGGCTCGCCGCCGATGAGTATGATGCTTCCGGGCACGAGCCCACCTCCGAGCACACGGTTGAGTTCCTCTGACGGCATCTTGATACGTGGCTCGTCGGCCGTCTCGATGGCCGAGACCGCTACGGGTGCCGAAATGTGGTGGTTGCTCCCCGGGGAGATGAGGATGCGGCTCTTGGAGGCGGGGCGCACCTTTTCCTCGACCATGGTGTTCCATTCTCCGCATGCCGGACAGCGTCCGACCCATTTGGGTGATTCGGCTCCGCAACTGTTGCAGAACCATACGGTCTTGATGGCTTTCATATGGTGCGTTTATCTTCCTGCACGGAATTTAGAGACTGTGATGGCTGTGGCTATGGCGGCGTTGAGTGATTCGCCTGTGGGACGTCCGGCCGGCCATGAGGGTAGGGTGATGCGGTCGGTGACGAGTGAGGCTACGGGGTCGGAGATGCCGTTGCCCTCGTTGCCTATCACGATGATGCCTTGGGGCGAGAGTGTCACGGTGTCGATGTCGTCGCCGTCAAGAAATGTGCCGTAGATTTTCACGTTGTCCAACGCGGAGAGTGTGGCCGGAAGGTCGCAGTAGTGCACGGCCACACGTGAGATTGACCCCATTGTGGCCTGTATTACCTTGGGTGCAAAGCAGTCGGCCGTCTCGCGCGAGGCAAGAATGTCGGTGATGCCATACCAGTCGGCCACGCGTATGATGGTGCCGAGATTACCGGGGTCCTGTATGGTGTCGAGGGCGAGCATGAGCGAGCCCGAAGTCTCGGCCGGCGAGAAAGTGCGTTCGGGTATGTCATATACGGCTATCACCTGTCCAGGAGTGGTGAGCGAAGACATCTTGCGCAGGTCACCGCGTCCGGCGGTCACGGCTTGGGGGAGGCGGGCAATGTCAGGGTGCTCGTCCATCCATTCCTGTATGGCATAGATGGCGCGCAGTGAGAAATGGCCGAGTGTGTCGAGCACACATTTGGAACCCTCGGCCTTGAAGGCTCCTTCACGGCGGCGGTGTTTGCGCTCATCGAGCGATGCCACCGATTTGCATATGTTGTTAGTGACTGTTTCCACATTGCAAAGATAAGAAAAATCATAGAATTTTCGTACATTTGCCATTATACATATAACTTGGTAAAATCTCAGGCCTATGAAACCGCAGTACAGATTGCCAGGCTGTAGGATTTGTCATCTTTTCTCGTTATTTTTGTATCATGATATTGAAAGAACTTTACAGGAAATACACGGGCGTAGAGCCTGAGTCGGTGACACCGCTCACTCCCGCGGGATCAAACCGCCGTTATTACCGTCTGTCAGGCCCTGTCAGCGTGGTGGGTGTCGAGGGTGTCGACCGTGCCGAGAACGAGGCTTTTATATATCTGTCACGTCATTTCGGCGAGTGCGGATTGCCTGTCCCGGAGATACTTGCCGTGAGCGATGATGCCATGGCTTATCTGGTGAGCGATCTTGGCGATGTGTCGCTGTTTTCGCTAAGAGATAAAGTCACGTTGCTCGAAAAAGCCATGCGTGTGCTGGCCCGTCTGCATTGCGTAGGCTCGGTGGGTCTGGATTATTCGCGCTGTTTTCCTGTCGGGACGTTTGACAGCCGGGCCGTGATGTGGGACCTCAATTATTTTAAATATTCGTTTCTCAATACTTCGGGCATAGCTTACAGCGAACCCCGTCTGGAGGAGGATTTCGTAAGGCTGGCCGCCGATGTGGAACGCCTGAGTGTGGAGCACGGTTGTTTCATGATGCGTGATTTTCAGTCGCGCAACGTTATGGTCAAGGATGGCGAGACCTATCTGATAGACTACCAGGGCGGACGGCGCGGGCCGGCTGCCTATGACCTTGCATCGTTTCTATGGCAGGCCAAGGCCGCATATCCGGCAGAACTGCGCGAACGGCTGACCGACGTATATATCGACGAGGTCCGACGTTACGGGCCGGTGGACGCCAGGCTGCTCAGAGAGCAGGTGAGGGAGATGGCTCTTATACGCACGCTGCAGGTGCTCGGTGCCTATGGGTTGAGGGGGCGTTTTGAACGCAAACCGCATTTTTTGCAGAGCATACCTCCGGCGTTGGCCAATCTGCGTGTGCTTCTTGCCGAGGGCATCGGTGACTATCCCTATCTTGCGCAGGTGCTCTCGCTGCTTGTTGGAAAGACCGAAGTGACGGCCGCCGAGGCCGGGCCTTATGACGGTCTGACCGTGAGGGTGAGCAGTTTTTCTTATAAAAAAGGTATACCGGATGACCCTTCGGGCAACGGTGGCGGATATGTGTTTGACTGCCGTGCCATGGACAACCCCGGCCGTTATGAACAATACAAGCGTCTCACCGGGCTTGACAGGGAAGTGATAGATTTTCTTGAGGAGCGAGGTGAGATAGGCGAGTTTCTTGAGTCGTGTTACAGTCTCGTCGACAGGGCTGTAGACAATTATCTGAGCCGCGGGTTCTCGTCACTGATGGTAAGCTATGGATGCACCGGCGGACAGCACCGCAGCGTGTATTCGGCCCAGCATACGGCTGAGCATATCAAGGCGCGCTATCCTCAGGTGAGGGTGGTGTTGTGGCATCGCGAACAAAATATAAGCGAGGTGTTATGAAAGCAATGATATTTGCCGCCGGACTCGGCACACGTCTCGCTCCGCTGACCGACACTTGTCCCAAGGCTCTGATTGAGGTAGGCGGCAAACCTATGTTGCAGCGGGCCATCGAGCGGTTGCACGATGCAGGTGTGTCGGAAATTACGGTCAATGTGCACCACCACGCCTGTATGATCAAGGATTACATTGCCTCGCACGATTTCGGTGTGGACATAAGAGTGAGTGACGAGTCATCGTGTCTGCTTGACACGGGAGGCGGAGTGGTCAAGGCTGCCACGATGCTGCGCGGCGACGGGCCTGTGGTGCTGTATAATGCTGATATATTTACTGATTTTCCCCTTCGGGAGATGATGGAGCGTCATTGTGCATCAGGGGCTGACGTCACACTGCTTGCCGACAGCCGCGAGACTTCGCGCTATCTGTTGTTTGACGCTTCGGGACGCATGACCGGGTGGCGCAATGTGTCGACCGGCGAGACCCGTTCGCCTTTTCCCGCAGAAGTGACTGACGGAAGCCGTCAGATGGCGTTTGGTGGAGTGCATATAATCAATCCTTACGTCATAGACAGCATGGCTGAATATATGCCGGAGGGAAAATTTTCAATCACACCTTTTTATATACATGCTTGCCGGGAACTCGACATCAGGGCCTATACCCCGTCAGGCAGCTACACGTGGATTGACATAGGACGTCCGGCCTCACTCGCCAGGGCAAGAGAGATGGCAAAAAGTAGAGATTGAGGATGCCTTTAGACATAGGTATGGAGTTAAAGCAATTTATTCCAGAATATTTGCTTAATTTTGTAACATAAACGCGTAGCGCATACAAATATCACCAATTTAAGTTTATGCTAATAAAGGAACGTTCCATAATCACATGGTTGCTACATCCTGACTTGAAGCAAGCACCGGAGAATTTGGTGATTGCGCCTGTGTCGAATCCAATAAATCAATCCATCCTTTTGCACAGTTTTATCGAGTTAGATAAAATCCGTAAGCAAACTCCCGAATGGGGATTGCCGGAACTTCTCATGCCTTCTTTTGGGGAGGTCATGTATAAGAGCCATCGGTCTTTCGACAATATAATGCCACAATTGTTTGAGGATTTTTGCAAAAGAGAAGAGTGTGGAATTTTACTTTGTCGTGGCAATGTCACAATTGTATACAGCTTTGGTGGTAATCAGTTGCATATTTGGCATTTTACCGAACTATACGGAAAGAGTGTTTTCAACTTCTATACATGCAATGTCTGCGATGGCGAGAATATCGGTGTTGGGATTACAAATACACTGTTATCTGATAATTTATTGTTTTCAGGGTCTTTACAAGAGCGGCAGCGAAAATTAGCTTTTATTGCTGGATTTGTCGCTACCTATGTTGCCGTCAAACGATACATAAAAGTGGAAACAATCGTCATCCCACGCGGCAAGTTCACTGCCATTGAGGGAACGCCGCTTGAATATATCGAAAAAAAGAAAGTCCTCAATCAGACAGGTCAAGAGGTCATTGTTATGGATTCCAAATGGTTTCGTAAAATCATCAACGAAAACGACATCTATGTACGTGGTTTCTTCCGTATGCAGAACAAGAAGAATGAGCTTGGCGAATGGTACAAAGAACTTATCTTCGTTGACTCTTTCGTCCGACATGGTTATCACCGAAACGCCAAGATAGAAGATGATGAAGTAAATTAGGTCGTAAATTAAACCTGATGTCTTGACAGGAAGATTTTAATCGCAAGCTCCCATTTTTTATTAAACTGAAATATTGCAATGAAAAAAGAAACACTTGAACATGACACAACAGTTGTGATCTATACCGAGGAATCAGAAGAATTAACTAAGGAAGTTTTTATCTATCTACAAGACTTAAATGGAGATGGAGAACTTTTTTCAATGTTGACTATGAAGTCCAACATGAAGATGGCTCATTTGAGAACGGGAATGGGATGGAATCCCTCGACATTATTTTAGATGCTTATGGTTTTGAAGATTACAATAAGTTATCATCATACTTCAGGTATATGTATGAAAACGACAAAGACGCTTTTTCAAAAATCGTAAGTGATGTAAAGAGCAAAGGGGTCAATCTTTCAATTGATGAATCTGAAGGATTCTAAGGACCTAATGGCTTTTCTATGTGGGGCGGTTTTTAGTTATAATATTTAAAATAACTGCAATGAAATACTTTTTTTCAATTATTCTCCTATTTATTCCCTTTTGCATATTCTCTCAAACGGATTCTATTTCATCAGTCCATGTAGACTCTATATCTCCAAAAAATATGGAGGATTCTGAATCGTTATTAGAACTTCTTAGTGATATAAGATATAATCAGGACAGAGAGTATGAGTCCAATCGTTATAAGATTTATCCGACGGAGGTTGTTGTAGAACTATTTCTCAAAAAAAATAGCAAAAGCCTCAACTTTCACAAGCTGAGGCTTTTTTATGTCCATAAAGTTTTGTAACTTTATGGTATTCAAAACTATTGAATACAAAGTTAATGTATAAGTCTTACATACCCAACGATAATCTGCTCTTTCCGCCCAATTTGGGTGATTTTATCCCTGCGGATGCTCCTGCAAGGCTGATTTCGGATATAGTCGACCTGATGGATCTGAAAGAGATTCATGACAGTTATTCAAAAGCCTCCGACGGTCAGCCACCATATCACCCGGCAATGCTGCTTAAGGTTGTGCTCTTCGGCTACATGAACAACATATATTCCACACGAGCACTTGAGGCGGCCATGCAGCGTGATGCGCATCTTATATGGCTTTCATCATATCAGTTTCCTGACCATACGACAATCAGCCGTTTCAAGACACGGTGCATGCCATATATTAAGGTTATATTCTCGCGTCTGGTGTTGATATTGGTAGAGCGAGGAGAAATAGAACTGGCCAAAGACCTGTTCATAGACGGCTCAACAATACGTTCACGCTCAGCACGCTGGCGTATAAAATGGCGCAGCAACGCCGAGAAGTTCGCGGCATCGGCAGATGCAGACATACAGGAAGGAGTCAAAGCCTTGCTTGAACAGGTTGAGAACGGAGACAATGCCGAAGACAACAGCCCCGGCCATGTCAGATATACAAAAGAAGAAGCCCGCGAAATAGCAGACCGCATTGAAGAGAAAGCGAAAAAAGAGGGACTTAAGAACGTCCGTGGCAAGATTACAGCTATCCGCAAGGCATGCGACCGCAAAGACGCTCATGACAAGACATTGGAGCAATGTGCCGACAGATGCGGAGTCGCGCCTACAGATCCTGAATGCGGCATCATGCACGCCAAGGAAGACGGATACGAAGGAATGGCGACACCCAACTACAATGTGCAGATTGCTACACAAAACCAGTATGTCACAAACTATGGCGCATACGACTCAGCGGATGACAAGTCTATCAACATGGATTTTGTCGACACCTGTGTGGAAGAAAACGGAGTCAAGCCGTCAGGTGTTGTCGAAGATGCCGGATACGGATGTGAGGAAGTATATGTCGGGCTGGAGCAAAGACAGATTGAGGCTATAGTCAAATATCCAAA
>NZ_CAJTCF010000014.1:0-61109 GCF_910574735.1 Duncaniella muricolitica
CATAGACTGAATATCAAAACGGAGAGCCGGATACGCTGGAAGGTGTACGTCCGGTTCGGAGGCGAGTATTTGGAAACCGGTCATGATTATATGACACGGCGCCGGGTGCTTAGCCTACACTACCACCACCGAGTCATCGACCACAGTGCCGATGACGAGTACGAGTGCAAACAGTGTGAGCATATTGAGTGTAAACCCTACCGCGTAAATGAAGGCAAATGTGCCGGTGAGTGATGCCATAATCGACAGGGCGGGGATGAGGGTGGCGCGCAGATCGTGTAGAAATAGATAGACTATCAGCACTACCAGTATCAAAGCTATGACAAGAGTCTCGATTACTTTGCCGATAGATGCGTCGAGAAAATCTTTGGTGCTTGATATGTCGGTCAGCACCATGCCGGGAGGCAGCTTGCCGCGTATATCCTCAAGGGTCTTGTCGATTTCGGTGATGACTTCGTTGGCGTTGGAGCCTGCTGTCTGGGCTATCATTGCGTTAGCTCCCGGATGGCCCGAGGTCTCGCTGAGCATTGCATAGTTGACCGATCCGAGTTCGACGGTTGCCACGTCTTTGAGCCGAAGAAGGTTGCCGTCGGGGAGGGCTTTGATTACCATGTTTTCGTAGTCGGTGGCTTCTTCATAGCGTCCTCGATATTTTAGAACGTATTGAAACGTGTTCATCGACTCGGCTCCGAGTGTGCCTGTCGGTGATTCGAGGTTCTGTTGGGCGAGCACCTGGTTGATATCGGCCGGAGTGAGTCCATACTGTGACATTTTTGCTGGATCAAGCCATATGCGCATGGCATATTCGGCACTGAATATGTTGACCTCGCCTACGCCTGCGATACGTGAGATCTGCGGCTCGATGTTGATTTTCATGTAGTTGGTGAGAAAACTCGCGTCGAATGAGTCGTCGGGACTATAGAGGGTGATGGATTTGAGCGTACTGTTCTGACGTTTGCGTACGGTGACACCGCTTTTGGTCACTTCGGCCGGGAGGAGTCCCTGGGCCGACGCCACACGGTTCTGAACATTCACCACCGCCATGTCGGCATCGGTCCCCTGCTTGAAATAGATGGTTATCGAGGCGGTGCCGGTATTGGTGGCTGTAGATGTCATATACATCATATCCTCAACTCCGTTGAGCGACTCCTCAAGCGGCACGATCACACTCTTGAGCACAGTCTCGGCATTGGCTCCCGTGTAGGATGCGGATACTCTTACTGTCGGAGGAGCGATGTTGGGGAATTGTTCGATAGGTAATTGCACCAGTCCGATTACTCCGAGGATTACTATGAGCACTGATATGACTCCGGCCAGAATAGGGCGGTCAATGAATGTCTTTACTGTCATCACACGTTATGTTTTTTGGAGCAAAATTACATGATTAAACCTTTTGGCAATACAGCCGTCTATCATATATTGGCCAACTGCTCTTGAGTGATGGCTAACGACTCAGAACTTTGTAGGACGCTAATTATAAAATATTTAACTTTGTATCCGCAATCAGTTGTCACAGGACGAATGAAGAATGTATCGCTATATATCGACCTCGCTTTCTGCATAATCGTATTGCCGGTCATGGCAATGATTTTCCCTATAGAGCGATGGTGTCACAACTTTCCCTGGTATATTTTTACCGTGGGCGTGTGGTTGTATGCGGTATATTTCTTCAACCGTTTTCTGACGGTCCCGGCATTGTTTCGCGGAGGGCGTCTCATGGCGTTTGGCATTGTTATGATACTGGTGTCGGCTGCGGGCACTTTCGCACTAGCCCAAGTCAGTCTCTACAATCCCAAGCCCAATATACATGACGTCGGCATCACAAGAGTGTTTCCCAACATTCAGCAATATCAGCAGGCCGTGTGGTCGCTATTCATGATAGTCGAGGCGTTCAGTTTTGCAGTCGGGCTGCTGACTCAGGCCAATCTTCAGAAAGCCAGGCGTCGTGCAGTGGAAGCGGAGCGCGAAAAGGCCGAGATAGCTCTCTACAAGGCTCAGATAAAGCCACACTTCATGTTTAATACACTCAACTCGCTCTACGGGCTGTTTCTAACTCATAATGAAAAGGCTCTGGAGTCGCTTGAGAAGTTTATATCCATGATGCGCTATGTCCACACCACTTCGCAGCGTGATCTTGTGCCGCTGTCCGACGAGGCCGATTACATCAGACAATATGTTGGTCTTCAGTCGCTACGGCTTAATGAAATGACCGAAGTGTCGCTCGACATTGATGTGGCCCATGACGACCTTAAAGTGCCGCCGATGCTTCTTGTGACTTTTGTCGAGAACTGTTTCAAACACGGAGTCTCGCCGGTGGAGAAGAGTGTCATCACCATCGTGTTGAGAGAGTGTGACGGACGGCTCGAATTTGCCACTCGCAACCGCATATTTCCCGTAAGGCGCATAGGCGAACATATGGGCATTGAGAATTGCCGTAGACGGCTCGAACTGTTGTATCCGTCAGCCCATAAGATAAACATAGATAATGACGGCACCTTTTATCAAGTAAAATTAAGCATAGAACTGACCAGATGATCAAGTGTGTAGCCATAGATGACGAGCCGATAGCTCTGAGCATAATCGAGGAATACTGCAAGCGTTATGGCGATGTCGAGCTTCGGTGTTTCACATCGCCCGTCTCGGGTATGGAATGTGTGCGTGCCACGCGGCCCGATATAGTGTTTCTGGACATAGAGATGAACTCTCACAATGGCATTGAGCTGGCCGCCGAGCTGCCTCAAGGCACATGTCTGATATTCACGACTGCATTTTCGCAATACGCACTCGACGGCTTTAATGTCGATGCTGTCGATTTTCTCCACAAGCCTATTTTCTATCCCCGGTTTGAACGGGCTATGGAGAAAGCCGGAAAATTTATCCGTCCTGCATGGCAGGACGATGACCCCGGCAGTCTGACTCTGAAAGCGGAGCACAAGACTGTAATAGTCGGTCTCAAAGACATAATACTAATCGAAGCGATGGACAATTACGTGAAGGTCTACCGTAAGGACATGCCGATGCTGATGTCACAGATTACGATGAAGGAGATGGAGTCAGTGTTGCCGTCCGACAGATTTGTGAGGGTACATCGCTCATATATAGTATCGACCGCCGCCATCGAGCGGTTTTCCAACCGCACCATCTATCTGCGCAATCATCCTCGCCCCATCCCCGTAGGGCGCAAATACATCCAGGCGTTCAATAATCTCAGTAATATTTTTCAACCCAAATAAACAAACAAAAACGATGAAAAAATTCATGACACTGATGCTCGTGGCAATCGCAGCATCTGTAAGTTCGGCCATGTATGCCGGCTCACCGATCAATCAGTCTGAACTTCCCAAGGCGGCTCAGGCCTTTATCTCCAAGTATTTTCCCAAGGACCAGGTGAAAAAGGCCGAGAAGGACAATGGCCGTCGCGGCACCGAGTATGAGGTAGATCTTGTGAGCGGAGCCGAGATTGACTTCATGTCGGACGGACAGTGGAAGGAAGTCAAGGCCGCCCGCGGCACGGCTGTACCCTCCGAAATTATTCCTTCGGCTATCGTGAAATATGTCGATACCAACTTTAAAGGCCAGACCATCGTGGAAATATCGCGCAAGCGTGGCGGATATGAAGTGGAGCTTTCAAACGGATCGGAGCTCAAACTCACTGAGGATGCCAAGCCTCTGCCAGCACGCAAGGACCGTCAGGGTGGTCGTCAGGGCGACCGTCCGAGCGGCAAGTGATAAGAAATAAATAACGGCAAAAGCCGCAAGAGAGACACACGTCTTTAGTCAGTCGAGGATTAAAGGCTTGTGTCTCTCTTGCGGCTTTTTCTTGAAAATTTCATGGCCTGGAAACAAAAATAAGTCATAGAATGTTTATAATTTTGTGGACTATTTATTGTGAAGTATGACATCGCGAGAGAAGGAGATTTATAAAGTGACATTGATAGGGACTGTTGTAAATGCCCTGCTTATAGTATTGAAACTTGTTGCCGGAATCATCGGACGCAGTTCGGCGATGGTTGCCGATGCCGTTCATTCGCTCAGCGACTTTGTCACTGATGCGATAGTGCTTATATTTGTCAGGATAGCCGGATTGCCTTCCGACAAAGGTCACGATTATGGTCATGGAAAATACGAGACACTTGCCACGCTGATTATAGGTTGTATACTTGCCATGGCCGGCATAGGCCTGTTGATAAGCGGCATAGAGCAGGTGGTGCGTAGTTTTAACGGCGAACTGCTTCCGCGTCCTCGCATGGTGGCTCTGATTGTAGCCGTTTTGTCGATAGCATCAAAGGAGTGGCTTTACCGTTATACGGTCAAGGTGGGTCGGGCCACAGAGTCGCAGGCTGTGATAGCCAATGCATGGCATCATCGCAGCGACGCCATTTCGTCGGGAGGCACTTTGGTCGGTATAGCCGGAGCAATGTTTCTCGGAGAGCAGTGGCGTATTCTCGACCCGTTGGCTGCGGTGATGGTGAGCATGTTTATTATCAAAAGCGGTTATGACATCATACGCCCTTCGGTGGGCGAATTGCTTGAGGCGTCGCTGCCCGATAGCCAGGAACGTGAAATCAGGACTCTTGTGATGTCGATTGACGGTATCAAAAACGTGCACAATCTCCGCACTCGCCGCATCGGTTGCACCATTGCGGCCGACATGCACGTCAAGATGGATGGCGACATGAGCCTGTCGGAAGCCCATGCTCTTGCATCGCGGGCTGAACGGGCCATAAAAAGCCAGTTTGGCGAAAATTCCATTGTCACAATCCACATGGAGCCAATTTCAGAGCCTCAGTCACAGATGTAGCTCCGCTAGGTCAAACGGATCTCTTTTGTGAGTGATACGATTACGGGATCATGGCATGAGTTTATGATACGGTCGGCAGTCTCAGTAGCCTCTTCGGGCATAATCTCATGGAATAATTTTGCCGCCCAATACATTGACTCTTCGCGAGTGTTCATGAGACTTCTGATCATATCCGTTTCGTTATTGGCTATGAGCCACGCGGCCGCATTGTGGATGTCGTTGCTGCTGTGCAACTCTTCTTTCTTATTGCCGGAGGTCAATGCCGCAAAATATGACAGGGATGAACAGTCAAACACTGTAAACGCTTCGTCTTTGCTGTGATAATACGAACGCTGTTCCCACCGTGAATAAAAGGCTTCTTCGCTAATCAGAGTGTATGTACCCTCGGTCCAGTCGGGGTATCGTTCAAAGAAATAGTAGGCCTCATCGGAATAAAATCCGCAATCCGGGTCAATATGATATTCCTCACGGGGGGAGGTCCTGACAGCCCGCAGTATACCTCCGTGATTACATTCTACAAGTATTGAGCCCGATTCACCTTGATATTCGACATAATATTCTCCTTCGTAATTCATTTTGTCGAGTCGGGTAAAAGCCTCGCGAAATGCCGATAGTTTCGTTTTGTTCATCGTCTTGTAATCGGTTTCGGCAATGATGTCGGCATAGATGCATCCAGGTCTGTGCTCCAGAGTGCACTTCGCCTTGATACCAAGGCTCTCCAGTAGAGATTTAAAAGCTGTCAGGCGTCGTGACGCATCGGCTGCTATATCGGAAGGTTCAAACCATACTTTTGCACGTCCCTCAAATATTCGGTCAGCCGGGCGCAAACCATATTGGGCATTGGACTCATAATTATAGACCCAATAATACTTTTCCCGCAGTCCCCAGTCGGCGGGACGCACTGTTTCCCCGGGCATGAAAGATCTGAGAAATCTTACCCACCATCTCCGCCACCTTGCCGTATACCACGAAATGCCACCTATAATACCGGCTGATGTAAGCATGATTATACCCTGTAGATTACCCTCTGTGATGACTTGACAGATTGAATATCCAGCCAGCATCACAATATAAGCAATGCAGACAGTCACGATTATAGCAGTGCCTATTTTTTTCAGTATCGTAATCCGATTCATCCTGTCAGGTCTTCTTGTGTTTGAACTTGATGGTTTTCTTTGCATTGCGTTTGGGATATTTGACCTTGATTGTTATGGAATCGTCATAGCCCTCTGCCTCTATGCGGAGTGTCGCTTCTTTAAGAGGATTGCCGTCTTCATCTTGTAAGCCGCTTTGGTAATCCCAATAAATGCGACATGGGTGTTTTTCGTCAAAGTATTCAGGTGAAATATATTCCGAGTATTCATCTCCATCTTCGTCAATCCATATACGCTCGATATAAAGGTCTTCAGGGACAATTACGTTGCCTTTTCCATCATTTACATCAAGATTAAGATAGTGATTTTCTTTGCGAACTGGCATAGCCCCGACAAATACTACTTCACCCTGTAATGCTGATCGATCTTCAGTCAATACGATTTGAACTGTATCTGAGGGAGATTTTACGCAGATTGTTTCAGGAAAATAGCCAATAAATGAAATCCGTATCGAATCACCCTTGCAAGCTTCTATCTCAAATTTACCATCAATATCTGTTGCCGTACCTTTGCCGCTTGTAAGGTTTACTACTGTCGCACCAATTAGCTTTTCTGTAACGATTGAGTCGCTATCAGTCGTGTATTTAACCGTTCCTTTGACTTTTAAGGAATCGCTACGAGTCACGACAGTGCTATCACCCGGCAAGGCCTTAATATCTTTCAGTGTCTGTGCTCCGGAAGTCATCGGCATGAGCATGGCGAGGGATGCCGCCGAGATCCCGGCGAGGGCAATGGCTTTTCCGGCGAGAGAGCGGTCGCGTAGCTGCTGCTCAAGGTAGCGCACCTCGGACTCGCATTTGGGGCATGTGCCGAGGCAGTCGCCCTTATAGCGACACTCCGACGTGGCAAACTCGATGCCGTTAGCCTCGGCTATCTGCCGACGTATCTCTTTCAATATTTTGCAGGTCTGCTTTCCTCGTGCCATAGTGTCAGTGTTTTTGTGGATTGTCAAAAAGAAAATCGTCAACGTGCGAGCGGATATACGCCATCTGAATCTCTGCAATATTTTCGCCGTATTCATCCAGCGAATAAATGGCATCATCCGCACTCTCAAAATCAAGACTAGACTCGTTGATTATATCGACACGTTGCTCCAAGTTATATGCGGGTCTGTTAATCCCATCAAACTCAGAGCCCGCACTCTTGAGAATGTCAGCATATTTATTGGCACCTATAGCCTTGAGCCCCTCGATGGCATCAAGATACAACATGCCCACCGAGTCCGTAAAATAACCATAGTGGCCATCACCATACACTTCAGAGATATATAGGTTTACCGCGAGAATATGGCGTTGCGCGGTACTGAACTGCGATATGTCTTTAAGATAGTCATCATGACTACCCGATATATTCACATAAGGTCTTATGGGATCAATCACATGCTCCGGGGTTGTATCAGCCGTATTGATGAGTTGGACGGTCACATCATAACGGCACACGTCAATATCTCCGGATTGTTCAAGTATAACTTTTCCCAGAGTATTCTGAGCATCATTCAGACGTATATAACGTGTGAGTAAAAAGCCTTTAATCACAATCGTCACAATAAGTAAAATCCAGAAATAGATTGTGAATTTAGGACTGAAATATACCATGCCGACCCATAGTAAACAAAGGATAAACAATGAACCCACAGTGCGAAACCGCATGGCAAATGGGTTGAAAAAATCTTTTATGACTTTCCCATTGGAAATTGGAGTGACATTGTACTTCACTCCTTCAAACGTAGGACTTGGTTTGTTGTCCGGTTTGGAGAATAGGTGCATTAATCCACGATATATGCCGAATATCATCCATGCAGCGAAACCGGCAAAAACTATCTTTGTCGCCTCGCTATCCTTTCCCGAAGTGATGAAAATGAGAATGACAGTAATTATAGCCAGAATTGAGCATAAGATAGTTCCAATTATGTAAGTCGGTTTCTTGTTCATAGTCAGTGTTTGCGGATTTGGTAGGTGAATAAATCAAATCGGGTAAAGCCGAGGGCTTCAAGCGCAGAGCGGCTGTTCTCTCGGTCGGCATCGGTGTTGTAGCCGGGGATCAGCGGTATGCGGACGATGCAATCGATTTGCCGTCCGGCTTCTGCTATCAGGCGGAGATTTTCGAGTACAAGAGCGTTGCTCTGACCCGTGTAGTCGCGGTAAATGTCGGGGTTCATGTCCTTGATGTCGATAATCAGGGTGTTGACCACCGGGAGCAATGCCTCGATGTTGGCGGTCGGCACGTTGAGCGACGTTTCCAAGTTGATGCGCCACTCCGGACCGCACAACTCGCGGAACTCACTGATAAACTGCGGGCGCAGGCAAGGCTCTCCACCACCAAAAGTGATGCCTCCGTTTGTCGCTATGAAATAAAGCTCGTCAATGCGTGTCTCGGCATACAGCTTCTCCGGCGAATACTCGCGGAAACGCTCGGCATCGCCGAGCGACTGCGGGTTTAGGCAATAGCGGCAACGTAGCGGACAGCCATGAAAAGCCACAAGCGTTGTGACACCATCGCCGTCGGTCGAGAGACGATGTCGCGCAATACCTATTATCTTGGCTCGCGTAGTGTCCATGAAAGTCGTGAATTAATGTGTTGGCATGGTTGTACGCAAATATAATCAATTCAGGCGATTAATCCAAATGGCAGTCAAGTAAAATGTGATAAAATGATGTGTATTGGCGAAAAAATCGGAGATATAGGACAATATAAAACCATATCGGGCTATAATTTGTTAATATACAAATGAATGAGACGTGACAAATCTCAAAATGAAAAAGTTATGAAAAAGATTATTCTTATTTTGATGGCGGTGTTGGGACTCTCGGCTACCGCAATGGCTCGCGACACGTATGCTCATGATGCATCTGTGCTCCCTCAGTCGGCGCAGACAATGTTGTCATCCAATTTCAAGGCCAAAGTGAGTGTGGTAAAGATTGACAAGACTCTTGGCAGGATAGATGACTATGAGGTGATTTTGACTGACGGCACAGAAATCTCTTTTGACCGTAACGGCAATTGGGATAATGTGGAGACATCAAATGCCAAATCTGTACCCGCCGGCCTTGTACCGGAGATTATCCGTAGTTATGTGTCCCGAAATCATTCCGGGGTGCATATCGTTGGTATTGACAAGGAACATCATGGATATGATGTAGAATTGTCGGACGGCATTGATATGAAATTTGACAAAGACGGTCGTTTTTTACGTTACGACGATTAGTCAGATGTAGAGCATAAACAATAAAAACGAGGGCCATGTCGCAGATTTAACCGACATGGCCCTCGTTTTTATTGTTTATGCTCTCTGCTAACCATGGTTTACCAGCCTTCATTTTGGGTGAGGTTGGTGTTGCGTTCCATTTCGACGAGCGGAATCGGCCACATCTCGTGGCGAGGCTGGTAGGTGCGGGTATACATCAGGTCACCGAATATGTCGGTCGCATTTTTGACGGTCGACTCAAGCAGGCCCCAACGACGCAGATCCCAGTAGCGTTGACCCTCGCCTGCAAGCTCGAATGCACGTTCGCGCTGTATTCTCACCGCCATTTCCTCTTTGCTGCCGACAGCCAGCCATTCCGGGCCGGAATTAAGTCCTGGCATATTTACGCGGGCTCGTATTTTGTTGACTTCGGCTACGGCCTTGTCGGTGTCGCCGTTCTCGTTATAGGCCTCGGCCAGCATGAGGATTACATCGCCCAGACGTATTAGCGGAAATTCGTAGGGTGTGCGGTTATACTCTCCCCAATAGCCGTCGAGATTGCCTGTCGGTATCCATTTGCGCCAGAAGTAAGAGTTCCAGCCTTCGGAATTGCGTATGAATGCCATCGCTTCCATCGGAGCTCCTCCCTGTGAGGCATCGGCAAGCACAAATTGTTTATCCATAGGGTTGGAGCCGGCATCGGTGCCGAGATAGTGAGAGTAGGGGGTAATGACATTGAGACACAGACGCGGGTCGCGCAGACGGTAAGCGTCCATTACCAGAGAGGTGTCGCAGTCGAGAGTCGATGTGACCCTGGTGCTACCCTGGTCGATGGCCACGCTCATGTATTTGCGCCGCAACTGTGAGTCACCGTCGTTGAATCCGGGGAAGAGCTCGTCCCAGTCAAAAGGCGATCCGTCAAGCCGTTCATACATGTCTACGAGAGTGGTGGATGGCACTATACAGTTGCTTGCGATGAGGCGCATGGTGGATTTGTTGCCGAAATACGACACGATGTCAAGCGCGTAGCCGGCTGTGTTGCCGTCGATTGACTGTATGGAAAATATCATCTCCGGACTGTGGTTGCCGTTATAGAGACGAAACAGCTCGTTATAGTCGGGATGGAGCGCGTAGCCGTAATTAGCGGTCTTGTTATAGACTATCTCCTCAAAATCTTCGATAGCCTTGTCCCATTGGCGGTCATAAAGGTATACCTTGCCGCGCAGGGCGTAGGCCGCTCCTTTGGTGGCGCGTCCGAGGTCGGCTGCGTCCCAACTGACGGGGAGGGCGGCGATGGCGTCGGTCAGGTCGTCGATGATGTGGGCGCGTATTTCGTCGGGAGTGCTGCGGGGTGCATTGAGGGTGGCAAACTGCTCGTTGATGTCGCAGGTCTCGTCATAATAGGGCACTCCGCCCCAGCAGTTGAGCATGCGGAAATAGGCCATGGCGCGGAGAAATTTGGCCTCGCCTGTCACTCGGTCGATGGTCTCGGCACTGATGGGCATTGTAGAGACATTGCGTATGACTGTGTTACAGCGGTGTACGAGTTCGTAGAGATATTGCCAGTGGTTCTGCACGCCGCTGCTGTTGGATGCGAAAGTGGAACCTCGCGAGATGTCGGCCCAGGGACTTGTGCCGTCGGCTATGTCGCTGCACATGTCGAATGTAAATTCCAGTCCGAAACACCAGCTTGATTTCATAGCGGCATACATGCCCACAGCAGCCTGTCGGGCATGGTCTTCGGTCTGCCAGAATGTCTGGCCCGACATCTGGTCGCCGGGTGTATAGTCGAGGCTTTCGCAGCCACCGAGCATCAGCGCACATGCGGCAAAGAGGGTGGCGTATATTTTAGCTGTCTTGTTCATTTTATTGTCGGGTTTAGAAAGAAACGTTAATGCCTACGGAATATTGGCGTATGGCCGGATAGCCGACCGTTGCTCCGATCTCAGGGTCGAGTCCTGGAAATTTTGTTATGGTGAAAAGATTGTCGATGCTGCCGTAGATTTTAAGATTTTCCACAAAGAACCGGCGGGAGATGTCGCTTGGCACAGTGTAGCCGAGCTGTATGTTTTTGCATCTCAGATAGGCGGCGTTGTGTATGAAGGCATCGCTGGCGATGTTGTTCTGGCTATTGGAACTGTTGCGGAGTATGGGATATTTCGAGTCGTAAGGATTGTCAAGAGTCCATGCGTTATCGGTGATGTCCTTAATCAGAGACTGGCCCATTACGGTAACGAAGCGGAAGGCCTGGTTGTTATAGTAGACCTGGTGGTTGCCGACACCCTGGAAGAGCATGCTGAAATCGAAGTTGTTCCAACTCAGGCCGATGTTGGCACCGAATGTGAGACGTGGCAATGTGCCGTGGCCGATCTCCACACGGTCGTTTGTGTCGAGGCGTCCGTCGCCGTTGGCATCACGGTAGAGGAAGTCGCCGAGGCCGGGCCGCTGGTAGGTGGCGAAGTAGTCGGGATTTTTGTCGACAAGTGACTGCACGTAATCGAGGTCGGCCTGGTCGCGTACTATACGGTCGACTGTTATGACGTAGAGCTGATTGATGGGTTTCCCTTCCTGTGTTTTGTAGACGCCGTTGATTGAAGAGACGTCGCCTTGAAATTTTGTCACTTTGTTGTTGACAAAACCCATATTAAAGCCTATGTCATATCTTACTTTGCCTATGCGGTCGTTCCAGTGGATGTCAAATTCAAATCCCTTGTTGTTGACCTCGCCGGCGTTCTGGTTGGGGACCGTGCTTGTGCCGTGCTCCAGAGGGGCTGGCAGAGAGATGAGTATGCCTTTGGTGTTTTTGTTATAGATGTCGATTGAGCCGTTGAGCCGGCTGTTGAAGAAGGCATAGTCGATGCCGATATTAGTCATATAGGTCTTCTCCCAGGTAAGGTCCTTGTTGGCAAGAACTGTCTGGGCCATGCCGCCGGCAATGTTGCCGTTGAGTATGTAGTTGGCTGTTGTGAAGAGTGTCTGATACATGTAATAGCTTGTTGTCGCGTTATTGCCCAGCGAGCCGTATGATGCGCGTAGCTTCAGATTGTCGAGCCAGGCAGCCGCGTCCAGGAAATGCTCTTCCGAGATTCGCCATCCGGCCGAGACCGAGGGAAAGTAGCCCCAGCGGTGTTCGGGCGCGAATTTTGACGAACCGTCGGCGCGCAGATTGGCCTCGAGGAGATATTTGTCATCCCAGTTGAGATTGATGCGGCCGAAATAGGACCGCATGGCCCATTCATTATAGTTGCCTGTGATGCTCCCGTTGGTCATGCCGGCGTCGATAGCTCCGAGAGAGGGGTCGACGAGGTCATATTTGATGTAATAGTCCTGGTCATATTTATTATATTCCTGGCTCATGCCGGCAAAGATGCTTGTCTCGAGTTTTCCGATAGTGAAATCATATTTGGCGGTCAGCTCGGATGAACGGAAGCTGTTTTTGTAATTGTAGCGGCGGATGTAGGTGCGCACCACGCCTTCTCTTATCAGCACGGGACCTTCGGTGGTAAAGCGGAAGAGATCACGGTCGGTGAGATGGTGCTCTATGTTGCGTTCCCAATAGTTCATCGAGAAGGCTCCCTGTATGGTCAGACCTTTGACGGGTTTGAGGCGTGCATATATCTTTCCGACCATACGCTTGGTCTTGGTAGGATATTTGTCGTCATAGAACCATTGGCGACGGTAGGGGTTGGCATTGCTGACATTCTCCTCTTCAGGATTCTGAATGCCGCCGTAGAGGCCTGTGGCCGGGTCGTAGAGAGTCATGCCAGGCACGGTATTGAACGCTCCGTAACCGAATATCACGTCACCGCCGGCGGCTGCATTCTCGGCTGAAGGATTGTTGGTGTCATAGTAGCCAAACAGGTTGGTGCCAACAGTAATCCACGGCTTGATGTTGATGTCGAGATTGGTGCGTAGCTGATAACGCCGGTAGTCGGTGTTGTAGACCATGCCCGGATTGTTGATGTAGCCCAGCGAGATGTTGTATTGGGCCATCTGAGAGCCACCGCTTATGGCGAGGTTGTGATTCTGTACCACCGAAGGGTTGCGATATATGTGGTCTTGCCAGTCAGTGTTGGGATAGACGGTCGGATTGCGTCCGGCGTCATTGCGCCACTCGTCGATTTTGCCCTGCGAGAAGCGCGGAGCCTGACCGTTGGCGATGAGACCGGCGTTATGAATCTCCATGAAATCGGCATAGTCGGTCACAAGATTAAGGCGTTTGGCTACGGTCTCGAATGAAACGTTGCCGCTGTAAGTCACTCTCGGTGCACGTTCGGCCCCCTGGCGTGTAGTGACGAGTATGACACCGTTGGCTGCCCGTGAGCCGTAAATCGCAGCAGAGGCGGCATCCTTGAGCACGGAGATGTTTTCGATATCCTGCGGATTGATGTCGCTGAGTGCGATGCCTGTCATGCCGTCGACCACTACGAGCGGAGCGGCATTGTTGAGAGTGCCGAGACCTCTCACGGTGATGCTTTGCGACTCATAGCCCGGAGTGTTGCCGCCCGAGTTGGTCACCGTGAGTCCGGCTGCAAGTCCGGCGAGGGCGTTGGTGGCGTTGGTGACGGGACGGTCGGCAAGAGCCGACGCGCTGATTGAGGCTACCGAGCCGGTGAGGTCGGCTTTGCGTTGGGTGGCATAGCCCACGACCACGACTTCGTCAAGATTTGCAGTGACGGGCCGGAGTGTGACCGTGAGGTCGGAGGCGTTTTCGGCCGTAACGTTGATTACTGACGGGAGCGAGCCTACGGATGTAATCCTCAGTTTGCAGGGGATATTTATGCCGGAGATTGAGAAGTGGCCGTCAAGATCGGTCACAGTCATGTTTTTACGTTTGCCGGCTTGTGCTACTGTCGCTCCGATTACAGGTTCGCCACTTTCGTCAATGACGGTGCCTGTCGCGATGAAACTTTGGTTTGTAGATAACTGTACACCGACAGAGTCAGCCGGGGTCTGAGCCATCACGGCCGATGTAGTCAGGCAGAGCAGGGTGAATACGGTGTGTGATATTTTCATCAGATCAATGATTATTTTTCACACAAATTTATCATCATTTACCAATGCTTCAAAATGAGTGTAAACAGACAGCGTAAATCTGACAATGAACGCGGGACGGCCTGTGAGAGTGCCGTCCCGCGCGGGGCTACGAATATACTAATAAAGCAGGTTAAAGTGTCAGTCGGTTTGTATGACGAGATAATTTGTCAGACTCCAGAATTTTTCCGGGTCTAATATCACTAATATCTTTTTATTGTTTTCTTTTCGGATCGCATAGGAGTCCTCGGGATGATTGGTGTGTACGCGGGCTTTGTCGGAATTAAGCTCGATGGTGTGCATGTTGCGTTTGTCGCCTATCACGAAAAAGCCTTTGTCAAAGTCACCTTTGAGGAGCTTGGATTTGCGCAGAAAACCGGTCTCGAGTATCTGATGTTTCTTGAGCTCCGATTTGGATGTCACTATATAATAACAGGTGTTGAGCTCGTCCTCAAGCCGTATCGATGCGGCATTGGCCATGTCAAGATTGTCGTTTATAGTTGCCACGGTCGTGTTGAGCGAGTCGACAGCATTATTAAGCGAATCTATTCGGGCATTGGCCATGGTCAGTTGGCCGCGCAGATTCTCGATTTCGCGTGTCTGGGTGTCTATCTGGTTATAGAGCACTTTGACTGTGCTTTTGAGCTCATCGGTGTAGAGCGAAGATTCCTCGAGCCGGGTCTCGAGCTGCGCCAATTGTTCGCGACGCTGCTTTAGCGTGCGCTTGAGCGACGAGATGTCAGAGAGTATGCGTGTGCGCTGCGACGGGTTTTCCTTGGCGTGTGTGCCGGAGACTGTCATGATGTTCTCAAGATGTCTTATCTGATCCATGCTGACTGAAATCTCTTTGACAAGACACAGCAACTGGTCGCGCTCTTCGAGGGCTGTGGCAAGCTCCTGACGGGACGCCTCCATGAGCGATATCTGCTCGGTAGGGTCCTGCTTACCGGTGCAAGCCGAGAATAGTGCTGAAAGCGTGATGATGGTGACAATCAGATGTTTCATGGAGTCGGTTAAAAAACACAATGCAAATATAACATTTTTTATCGAGATTCGCACCATTTGTAAATGGAAGATGCAAATGTGTAAATGAACGTCATAGTCATGGCTTGTGGGAATTGATTGAGAGTGCTAACTTTGCAATATGAAATCCATCGAAAACAAGACATCACTTATTCTGGACCTGTTTTTCTGTCTGGTGTTTATGCCCATACTTGTCATTTTGGGCCCTGCGCACCACTGGCTGACACAGTGGCCTCTCTTCTTTATTCTTACGTGTGTCTATATGTATGGATGTTATTTCACGTTGCTGCATATCAATATCCCGAAGCTGCTGATTGACCGTCGTTATAAGAGAATAGGGGGGATAATCGCTGTGCTGGTGGCTTTGAACTATGTACTTTCGCTATACCCTCTACCCGACATGGATTTTGTCACTCCGGCATTGAGTGAATATCAGACGAAAGTGCGTAATTTTGGAGTCTCGGTCTCGCTCTGGCTGATGTTCTCGCTGGTGATGGGCTATTCGCTTTCCATAACTTTTGTAAAGGAGCTTTATGAACAGTTGTTGCTAAGACGTAAGATAGAGGCTCAGCGCGATAAGGCCGAACTGGCGGTGTTTAAGGCTCAGATAAGCCCTCATTTCCTGTTTAATACGCTCAATTCGTTGTATAGTCTGGTTATCGGGACTTCGGAAAAGGCCGAGGATGCGTTCATAAAGTTTACAGAGATACTTAAATATACCTATGTGACTATCGAAAAAGAGACTGTGCCGCTGGGCGATGAGGCTGCATATATACAGAATTATATCGACCTGCAGGCGATACGTCTCAACGGTCATACTCATGTAGAGTGGGTGTATGACGTTGATAACGGAGGGGTGATGGTGCCTCCGATGCTTATGCTTACATTTGTTGAGAATGCGTTCAAGTATGGAGCGTCGACAAGTAAGGACTGCCATATCTATATACGTCTCAGCCTGCATGACGGCAATCTTGAGTTTGAGACCCGCAACAGTATCATGAAGCATGCCGACGAGTTTCGTAAGGATATGCCCGTGGGCATAGAGAACTGTCGAGCGCGACTGGGCGGTCTGTTTCCTCAGCGTCACTCGCTCACGACGATAGAGGAGGACGGGATGTTTAGAGTGGTCTTAAACATCCGGCTTAACTGAAATAATGTATCAGGATGAATAACAATACAATCAAGTGTGTAGCAATTGATGACGAGCCGTTGGCTCTCGAGGTGATACGTAAGTTTTGTGAACGTATCGGAGGCATTGATGTCCAGACATTCTCTGACCCGGCAGCCGGGCTTGACGTGATAAAGAGAGAGAAGCCATCGATAGCGTTTCTTGATATAGAGATGGAAAATATCAGTGGGCTCACTATCGCGTCACAGTTGCCGCCGGAGACATGCTTTATTTTTACTACCGCTTATCTCAACTATGCGATGGACGGATTTGAGCTCGATGCGGTCGACTATCTTCATAAACCGTTTGCATTCTCACGTTTCCAGACCGCTTTTGCCAAGGCTGTGAGGCGTATAGAGGGAGCTTCCCGACCGCGTGAGGACAATCGCAGTCTGATGGTAAAGCAGGAATACAATACAGTAAACGTACCCCTGCGCAGCATCCTTTATATAGAGGCTATGGAGGGGTACGTAAAGATATTTCGTGAGGACGGCATCTGCACCGTGTCGCGTATCATATTGAAGAATGTAGGCTCGCAGTTGCCCGAGGAGGATTTCCTGCGCATCCATAGGTCGTTTATCGTCTCGAAGTCAAAAATCAAGAGTTTCAACCGACAGTCGGTCACTCTGAGTTCGGGGGTGACACTCCCGATAGGGCGTCAGTATGTCAACGATATGATGAGGATGCTTAATTGCTGAGTCCGGCCATCTGTTCGCGTATGAATGGTGCGGTGGGAGAGTCGGTTTTGGCTATCTGGGCCGGAGTGCCGGTCACGATGATGTTTCCACCGTTTTTGCCTCCGCCGGGTCCCATGTCAATCACATGGTCGGCCGCACATATTACGTCGAGGTTATGCTCGATGACCAATACGGTGTTGCCTTTGTCGACCAAGCGGTTGAGCACACCGAGCAGCACCCGTATGTCGTCGAAGTGCAGACCGGTGGTAGGCTCGTCGAGAATGAAGAGCGTATTGCCAGTGTCGCGGCGGGAGAGTTCTGCGGCGAGTTTGACGCGTTGGTTTTCACCACCCGAGAGGGTTGATGAGGGCTGACCGAGTTTTATGTAGCCGAGACCTATGTCCTGCAATACTTTGATCTTGCTGATAATCGACGGGATGTTTTGGAAGAATTCCACGGCCTGGTTGATGGTCATGTCAAGGACATCAGCTATTGATTTGCCCTTATAGCGCACTTCGAGAGTCTCGCGGTTATAGCGTTTGCCCCCGCAAGTCTCGCAAGGCACGAGCACATCGGGCAGAAAGTTCATTTCGATAGTCTTATAGCCGTTGCCGCTGCATGTCTCGCATCGTCCGCCTGACACATTGAATGAGAAACGCCCCGGACGATAACCTCGTATCTTGGCTTCGGATAGCGAAGCGAACAGGTCGCGGATGGCGGTGAATATTCCTGTGTAGGTAGCCGGATTGGAACGCGGCGATCGTCCGAGCGGTGACTGGTCGACGCGCACGGCCTTGTCGATATTCTCGATGCCTTCGATTGACTTGTAGGGAAGCGGCGGTGTGAGCGAACGATACAGCTTCTGACTGAGTATCGGCTGGAGAGTGGCGTTGACAAGTGTCGACTTGCCGCTGCCCGACACTCCCGCGACGCAGACGAGTTTGCCGAGCGGAAGGGTGAGCGTGACGTCACGAAGATTGTTGCCTGTGGCTCCGCGCAGCACAATCTTTTTGCCGTTGCCTTTGCGCGGACTGTTGTTGAAGGGCAATGAGAGTGTGCCGTTGAGATATTGCGCCGTGAGGGTGGTTGTGGCAAGCATCTCGGACGGAGAGCCTGAAAACACTACTTCGCCACCCTTGCGTCCCGCTTTGGGGCCTATGTCAACTATGTGGTCGGCCTCAAGCATGATGTCTTTGTCATGCTCTACGACAAGGATGGAGTTGGAAGCGTCGCGCAGACTTTTGAGCGAGTCGATGAGTCGTCGGTTGTCGCGCTGATGGAGTCCAATCGACGGTTCGTCGAGAATATAGAGGACATTGACCAACTGGCTGCCGAGCTGTGTGGCCAGGCGTATGCGCTGGCTCTCGCCGCCTGACAGTGTGGCGGATGCGCGTGACAGTTGGAGATAGTCGAGACCTACGTCAATGAGAAATCTCAGACGGCTTCGGACTTCTTTCATGATTTCGGCCGCAATGACCCTCGATGTTGGCGACAGGCGGTCTTCAAGCCCGTCACACCATTGATACAGGTCAGAGATGTCCATGCGGCAGAGGTCGGCTATGTTTTTGCCGTCGACAAAGAAGTGGAGAGCCTCTTTGTTGAGACGGTCACCGTTACATTCAGGGCATACACCGCGTGTAAAGAACCCTTCGCTCCATTTTTTAGCCGAAGCCGAAGCGTCGTCGGCCTGCTGCATCTCGATATATTTGACCAGTCCGTCATAACTCTGGAAGTAGTTGTTGGTGGCCATGGTCTCATTCTCGATTACGAGACGCTCGTTTGTGCCGTTGAGTATGTCGCCCAATGCTTCCTCGCATAAATCCTTGACAGGAGTCTTGAGCGTGTGGCCATACTTCTTGCATATGGCGTCAATCTGCCAGAATATCATCGAATTGCGATATTTGCCTAACGGGACAATGGCACCGTTGTAGATAGAAAGCGACGCGTCGGGTATAATCTTGTCGCGGTCGATGAGATTGACATATCCGAGTCCTTTGCAGCACGGGCAGGCTCCAAGGGGGGAATTGAAAGAGAAGTTGTGGGGTGCCGGTTCGCGGTATGATAGCCCGCCGTCCGGATCCATGAGTGTCTGGGAGAAGTAAGAGGCCTTGTCGCTGTCCACGTCATAGACCATCACCTGCTTGTCGCCCTGCTGGAGCGCGTCGGCCACTGTGGCCTCGAGTCGTGTCATGTCTTTGGGCGAGACTTTAAGGCGGTCGATTACAAGTTCAATGTCATGATTGCGGTATCGGTCTACCTTCATGCCGAGGGTGAGTTCGCGCAACTGGCCGTCAACCCGCGCTGTGAGAAACCCTTTTTTGCGCATCTGCTCGAAGAGCTCCTTGTAATGGCCTTTGCGGTTGCGCACCACAGGTGCGAGGATGTACACTTTTTTGCCATCGTAACGCTGCAATATCAGGTTGACTATCTGCTCACGGGTATATTTGACCATCGGCTCGCCTGTGATGTAGCTCACGGCTGTGCCGGCACGAGCATAGAGCAGTCGCAGGAAGTCATAGACCTCTGTGACTGTGCCTATAGTGGAGCGCGGGTTGCGGTTGATGGTCTTTTGCTCGATGGCTATCACGGGCGAGAGTCCTGTGATTTTGTCGACATCGGGACGCTCGAGGTTGCCAAGCATGTTGCGTGCATATGCCGAGAATGTCTCTATGTAACGACGCTGCCCCTCGGCATAGATGGTGTCGAAGGCGAGCGACGACTTGCCGCTTCCGCTCAGTCCGGTGACCACCGTGAGGGTGCCGTGAGGTATGCTGACGTCAATGTTTTTGAGGTTGTGCACGCGTGCGCCCATGACTTCGAGGGTCGGGGCGGCGACTGACTGCTGTATTGAAGGATTGCTTTTACATTCGGATGTACTGTTCATTGCATTAGGTGATTAGTCGGAAATCCATGCAGGATTGTAGACTTTGGTCTTTTGCTTTGAGCGTGAGAGTGAATCGGGTGTCGGAATACGCACGGTGTATGATTTGCCGGTCTTGTTGGTCAGAGATTTGGTGCGTATCCATGGGTTGTGCTCGCGTAGGGTCAGATAGTCGATGCCCTGGTTTTTGGCCCATTTTGACCAGTCGTCAACAGGGCCGTTGACCTTGACTGTAGTATATTCAATCGGCTGATAGAGCTGAGAGGCGGAGAGTATGAAACCATATTGTTGCGGTGACTCCATAATCATTTTCATGGCAAGCAGACGAAACATGTAACGCATCGTCTCTTCGGCAAGCCACAGATCGTAGGCCGATGTGGCCTGCTGGTCGGCAAGCTCCTTGGTGACACGTGCCATGCCTCCGTTGTAGCTTGCGGCTACCGACTCCCAGTTGCCATATTTTGCATATGCGTCTTTGAGGTATCGGCATGCGGCACGAGTGGATTTTTCGACATCGTAGCGTTCGTCGACTTCTGTGCCTACCTCGAGTCCGTATTCTTTGCCGGT
This sequence comes from Duncaniella muricolitica, assembly GCF_910574735.1. Taxonomy (NCBI): domain Bacteria; kingdom Pseudomonadati; phylum Bacteroidota; class Bacteroidia; order Bacteroidales; family Muribaculaceae; genus Duncaniella; species Duncaniella muricolitica. Next base: position 20,490 of record NZ_CAJTCF010000014.1, read on the forward strand.
GGTGGGCATGAACTGCCACATTCCGGCGGCTTTGGCGGGAGAAAGAGCCCGCGGATTAAGGGTCGATTCGATAGCTGCGAGATACATCATGTCGGCCGGAATACCCTGCTCCTTGAGTATCGGGGCTATGACGGGAAAATATCGGTTGGCGCGTTTAAGAGCCAGGAGCGTATTGCCATGGGTGTAACTCATGGCCGAAAGCTCGCGGTCGAGCCGTTCCCACATGTCGGTGTCGTCAAGCGAAATCTTTTTGCCTGCAAATGTCACGTGCTCAGGTATGACGGGTGATATGACAGGTGACAGTGGTGTGGGTTGTCGTGTGGACTCTTCGGCAGAAGCCGACGCGCTTTGTGAGGCTGTTGCGGTCTCGGTGGGGGCAAACATGGCCAGAAGGGCAAGGGCCGCAGCCGAGCCGAGAAATGATATGTGGTTGAGTTTCATTGTCGTTGCTTTATGATGATGTAAATGTGTGTATATTGTCGTTATTTGTAGTCAATGAGATTGATGTCGCCCGACAGCTTGTAGTCTTTGCCGTCAGCTCCGCGGGCCTTTATTACATAATAATAGGCTCCCGCAGGGACAAATTTGCCTCCGAAACGGCCGTCCCAGCCTTGTGACGGGTCGGTGAACGATATGATTTTTCGTCCGCTGCGGTTGAAGATGTGACATTCAAACTCGATGATCGACGAGTAGCTCACTTTCCAAATGTCGTTTACTCCATCCTGGTTGAAGGGGGTGAATGCGTTGGGACATTTGAGCATCGACTCGCCTATTGATATTTCATAGGTCGGGCCGTAGTATTCGCATGATGCGTCACTATTGGCACAGTATAAACGCACATACACGGTGCCGTGTTCGGTGAACGTGTAAGTAAAATCAAGTTCGGAAGCACGCATGGTTATGTCGTCAAAATCGGCATAGCGTGACATCTGCCATTCGTGAAAGATGGCTGCGTCGGTCACACTGGCCGAGAATGTGACGGTCTGCGGAGCCGAGCCTCCTAATGCTCCGGGCTGTGCCGATGAGATTTCGTTGTCGCCTGCGGTGTTGTCTGACACCGTTTCGGTGTGTGCCGAGATGGAGTGGGGGGCATACTCGGGCGATGTGAAGGATGAGCCGTGTCCCCATGCGCGCAGAAAGCGGTCGCCCTCAAGAGTATATGAGGTGGTGCATAACGGGGCATCGGCATGAATGAGCTGCGGGAGATATTCTAGGGTCTCGCTCGTGGCTGTCTCTACGTAGTTTTGCACCGAGTTGTCCCAGTCGAGTGTCGTATAAGAGAGGGTGATTTCGCGTGAAAGCGTAAGCCGGCGTCCGTTGATTGAATAATAGGCAATCTCGTCACCTGAACCGGTGCACTCCAAAGCCACGCGGCCACATTCCTGCTCGGGGGCGAGTGTCAATGTGCCGGGAGAGAATGTGTGTGTGCTGTAGTCCACAAGCCATATATATATGGTGGGCTGTCCGTCTGACTGTATGGCATAGCCCATGTCGCCTTGCGGAGAGTCGAGCCACGACGATGTGGCGTCATGTCCGGATGGAGCGACATCTTCGGCATAGGCTGCGCCGAGCGATGAAAACCGCTGCCATTTTACATTTTCAGGAGCATCGCTTGTACAGGTGATGCGCAGACCGGCGACCGAGGGGACTACGTATATGCCTCCGTTAAGGCCTGCCGAGGTCTGGGTGTCAACATGTATCGCAGGGTCTGAGGCCGGAGTGCCGACATAAGAGAGTGATATGTCGGCATATGCTGAGACTGCATAGGCTAATGCTAAAGCTGTGAGTCGGACGGATATCATGCGGTCTTGATTTTTGTAACTTACAAAGGTAATAATTTTTTGGTTCATGTCAAATAGTCCAACCGAGGCTTTAGGTTAAGTTAACCATACAGGGTGTGAAAATAAGTGTGCCGGAAACAGTGTCGAACGGCCGGAATGTGTGGTTGGTGAATTTTTGTGTTATTTTCCGCGAAAAATTTTGCAGATTGTAAAAATAAAACATAACTTTGCGGTGTATTTGTAAAAGAACAAATTAAAAAAGATGACTTCACGATTTTACGCATACTCGTATTTTTATTATTTTTATTTTGCCAAAAAATAAGAAGCGGGACATTGCGTGCATAATCCAATGAAAGAATCAAGATAGGACAAGCTAAGACTAAGCCACAATAAATCATCCCGCTTCCAGGAAAGAAGGAGGCGGGATGAAACTTTTTATATATGAATCTCAGAAGATGAAAAAGATTACGATTCAAGGTGTAGCCGGGTGTTTTCATGATGCGGCAGCCCATCTATATTTCGAAGGTGAAGATGTCGAGACAATTTCTTGCGAGACATTTCCCTCAATGTTTGAGACGCTTGCCTCAGACGCATCATTGCTGGGTATAGTGGCTGTGGAAAACACCATAGCCGGGCCTCTGCTTCAGAACCATGAATTGCTGCGCCAGAGCAATCTTCGTGTGATAGGCGAACTGAAGCTGCGCATCTCGCATGTGCTCTGTGCCCTCCCCGGACAGGAAATCGAGAATCTCACTGAAGTAAATTCTCATCCGATGGCACTCATGCAGTGTGAGCAATATCTGCGCCGTCATCCCAATCTCAAGATAGTGGAGCGGTTTGACACCGCGGGAAGTGCCGAGGAGATAGCCCGCGACAAGCTGACCGGCCATGCCGCCGTGTGCGGACAGTATGCCGCCGAGCTGTATGGCCTGCACATACTCGAGCGCGGCATCGAGACCAACAAGCGCAATTTTACCCGCTTTCTCATACTTGCCGATCCTCTTGTGGCGGCAGAGATAGGTCCGAAGGAGAAGGATGTCGACAAGGCTTCGATCGTGTTTACGCTTCCCCACACCCAGGGCGCGCTATCAAAGATTCTGACCATACTGTCGTTTTACGATGTAAATCTCTCCAAGATTCAGTCGACGCCGATTGTAGGCAGGGAGTGGGAATATCGCTTTTATGTCGACCTTACATTTGACAGCGTGCTTCGCTTCCATCAGGCGATTGATGCCGTAAGGCCTCTCATACGTGACCTGAGCATTCTCGGAGAATACACAGAGGCTAAAGTGACACATTAAACAAGTGACCCAAGGACACAGAGTATAAAGTTTTTAGGATATCTCTTCATTATGGATATACAACCCTCACAAAGAGTACAGCAGATCAAGGAATATTATTTCTCGACCAAACTTAAGGAGATTGCGGCCCTCAGAGCGCAGGGCGTTGACATCATATCGCTCGGCATCGGCGGTCCCGACCTGCCACCTCCGGCTTCGGTAATCGAAACAATGACCGAGGCGATACACAACCCCTCTAATCACGGCTATCAGCCACATGTCGGAGTGCCGGAGTTGCGCGAAGCGTTTGCCCGCTGGTACAAGCGTTGGTATGGCGTGGAGCTTGACCCCAAGTCGGAGATACAGCCGTTGATCGGCTCGAAGGAAGGTGTGACCCACATCTCGCTTACATTCATAAATCCCGGTGACAAGGTGCTGATACCCGACCCGGGTTATCCGACCTATTCGTCCATAAGCCGCATGGCCGGAGCCGAGGTGCTGACATACGACCTGACCGAAGAGAACGGATGGCAGCCCGATTTTGATGCCCTCGAGCGTCTTGATCTGAACGGGGTGAAACTCATGTGGCTCAACTATCCGCATATGCCCACCGGTGCACGGGCCCGACGTGAGACGTTTGAGCGGGCCATAGACTTCGGCCGCCGTCACGGCATAGTCATCGTGCATGACAATCCTTACTCGTTTATACTCAACAGCGAGCCTATGAGCATCATGTCGGTGCCGGGTGCGAAGGATATAGCCATAGAGCTTAACTCGCTGAGCAAAAGCCATAATATGCCCGGATGGCGTGTCGGGGTGGCGGTGAGCAATCCCACGTTCCTGTCATGGGTGCTCCGCATCAAGAGCAATATCGACTCGGGTCAGTTCAAGCCGCTGATGCTTGCCGCAGCCAGGGCTCTTGACGAGGGTCCCGAGTGGCACGACCGTCTCAACGAGGCCTATGCTTCGCGCAGGGCCATAGCCGAGGAGATTATGGCCGAGCTGGGCTGTACATTCGACCCAACGCAGTCGGGCCTGTTCCTGTGGGGCCGCATCACTGACCCGGATGTGACGTCGGAGCAACTGGCCGACCGCATACTCAAGGATGCCCGAGTGTTTATCACTCCGGGATTCATATTCGGCCGCAACGGCGACCGTTACATACGCATCTCGCTCTGTGCGCCCGAGGATAAGCTCTCGGAGGCGTTGAAGCGAATCAAAAACAGTTAATCGAAAAAAAAACAATAACACTTACTATAAAAATGGAAAATATAGAACCTCTCGCAATAGACGGCGTGGAACTCGGCCGTCCTCTCATAATCTCAGGCCCGTGCAGTGCCGAAACCGAAGAGCAGGTGCTCGCGACAGCGCGTGGGCTTGCACGTGCAGGCATCAAGATATTCCGCGCAGGCATCTGGAAACCCCGCACCAAGCCCGGAGGCTTCGAGGGAGTGGGTGTGCCCGGCCTTGCCTGGCTCACCAAGGTCAAAAAGGAGACCGGCATGAAGGTGTCGACCGAAGTCGCCAACCGCGGACATGTCGAGGCGGCTCTCGAGTATGGCGTAGACCTCCTTTGGGTGGGGGCAAGAACGTCGGCCAATCCTTTTGCCATGCAGGAGATAGCTGATGTGCTGTGTGAGAGCGGCAAGGATATTCCTGTCCTTGTGAAGAATCCCGTCAATCCCGACCTGGAGCTGTGGGTGGGTGCGCTCGAGCGTCTTTACAATGCCGGCATACACCGTCTCGGAGTGATACACCGCGGATTTTCGACCTATGGTCCTCAGATTTACCGCAATCATCCCCAGTGGCGCATACCTCTGGAGCTGCGCCGCCGTTTCCCCTCGCTGCCTATCATTTGCGACCCGAGTCACATCGGAGGCAAGCGCGAGCTTATCGCTTCGCTCTCGCAGCAGGCTCTCGACATGGGTTTTGACGGCCTGATTATCGAAAGCCACTGTGATCCCGACTGTGCTTGGAGCGACAGCAAGCAGCAGGTTACGCCCGAGGTGCTCGGGGTGATACTTGACAACCTCGTGTTTCGTGACGCTCCCGTTCCTACCGAAAATCTTGTGCATCTGCGTCGTCAGATCGACCAGCTTGACAATGAGCTTATCGAGATTCTCGGCAAGCGCATGAATATTTCGCGTGAGATCGGCGCATATAAGAAGGAGCACAACATGCCTGTGGTGCAGGCCGGACGTTATGACGACATCATGACCACCCGTGTGCTTGCGGCCAAGGCTATGGGCATGAGCGAGGATTTCATGCGGGCCGTGCTTTCGTCAATACATGAGGAGTCGGTGCGCATACAGGTGGAACTCAATAAATAAGACATGAAGATATTGATACTTGGAGCCGGCAAGATGGGGTCGTTTTTCTGCGACCTGCTTTCGTTTGACCACGAGGTGGCTGTCTATGACCTCAGGCCGGAAAAGCTGCGCTTCACGTTTAACGCCCAGCGTTTCTCGAGTCTTGATGAGATTGACGGATTCGAGCCTCAGCTTGTCATAAACGCTTCGACGGTCAAATATACGCTCGATGCGTTCCGGCAGGTGTTGCCCCATCTGCCCAAGGCGTGTATCATAAGCGATATAGCGTCGGTCAAGACGGGGTTGCCCGAGTTTTATGCCTCGTGCGGACATCCGTATGTGAGCACCCATCCCATGTTTGGCCCGACCTTTGCGTCGCTGAGCAATCTGAGCAACGAGAACGCCATCATCATCTCGGAGGGCGACTATCTGGGCAAGGTGTTTTTCCGCGACCTGTATTCGCGTCTGCGGCTCAATATCGTGGAGTACACCTTTGAGGAGCATGACGAGACCATAGCCTATTCGCTCTCCATCCCGTTTGCCGCCACGCTGGCGTTTGCGTCGGTCATGAAGCATCAGGAGGCTCCGGGCACTACGTTCAAGCGTCACATGCAGATAGCCGAGGGGCTTATGAGCGAGGATGAGTATCTTGTGAGCGAGATACTTTTCAATCCTCACACTCCCTCGCAGCTTGAGGGCATCGTGGGCAAGCTCAGCGAGCTGCTTGAGATAGTGAAGCGCAGAGACTCGCAGGCCATGTCGGCATATCTTGCCCAGGCGCGCGAGCATATCAAGTGATGTGGCTGTGAGCCGGATATTATGAAATAGAGAGTCATGCGGAGCTTCGGGCTTATCTGCTGTCGGCGGATGATGCCGGGGCTCTGCGTGTATCTCTTGACGGGCGGCCCGGATGAAAGTTGCGGGGCCGTATAATAAAGCGGCGGTCAGATTCGTTACAAACAGTATGAGGCTGTCTCGGATTCATATCATAGGGTTGGCTCTTGTGTCGGGCGTGCTGTCGTCGGCCGGAGCTTATGCTCAGAGTGGCGGTGACACGTTCTACTCGTTTCTCAACATACCCTCGTCCACCCTGGCTTATGGTCTGGGCGGAATGAACATATCGAATATCGACGATGACATAAATGCGTCGGACCGCAATCCCGGTCTGCTCGGCCCCGAGGTCGACATGCAGATCGGGATTAACTATATGCGCTATGTGGGTGAAAGTAATTTTGCCGGGGTGAAGTTTGGCCGCAGGGCCGGCGATCACGGCGCGTGGGCGGCCGGAGTGCAGTATTTCGGCTACGGGTCAATCAAGGGTGCCGATGTCAACGGTGTGCTGACGGGTGATTTTTCGCCCAAGGACATGGTGTTTTCGGCCACTTATGCCCATGATATCACTGACACATGGCGTGGCGGTGCGAGTGTGAAATATATTTACTCCACATATGATGCCTATACGGCCATGGCGGTTGCCACTGACCTGGGTGTCAATTATTATGACGCCGAGCGAGACTTCTCGTTCTCGGCCATGCTTGCCAATCTCGGCGGTCAGATCAAGCGGTTTGACCGTCGTTATGAGCGTGTGCCCGTCGACCTGCGTGTGGGCATGAGCAAGGGGCTGAGCGGAGTGCCTCTTGTGCTGTCGGTGACCGCTCATGATCTCACCAGGTGGCATCTGCCGTTTTATGACAACGGTGACGGCACCGAGGGTGACACTCCGCAGCTCAAGGATAAGTTTATGAGCAATCTTTTCAGGCATCTCGTGTTTGGGGCTGATTTCCGTCCGTCCGACAGCTTTCATATCGGCCTTGGCTACAATTACCGCACACGCACGGATATGTCGACCTACAAGCGCAGTTTTCTGTCGGGGTTTTCGGCATGTCTGGGGCTGAATGTGAGCAGTTTCGGGCTGGGGCTTGCCTTGTCGCAGCCTCACACGGGGGCTACAACCATTATGCTAAACATATCAACACGTCTATATGAGTTCTGATTCAAAGATTATCATAGCCATCGACGGGTATTCCTCGTCGGGCAAAAGCACTATGGCCCGTCAGCTTGCGTCGGCCATAGGTTACCGTTATATCGATTCGGGTGCCATGTACAGGGCGGTGACCCTCTGGGCCATGCGTCACGGGTATGTGTCGCCGGGTGTCGAGCCGGAGGTCGGGCCTATCGTGGCCGCTCTTGCTGACATCAGGATTGACTTTCTGGTCGACGGACCGCGCCAGCTCACGACTCTTGACGGCGAGGTGGTCGAGAATGAGATACGCTCGCTCGAGGTGAGCAACTGTGTGTCGCCCATAGCGGCTATTCCCGAGGTGCGTCGCGCGCTGGTGAGGATGCAGCAGGCGATGGGCGAGAGCAAGGGCATAGTCATGGATGGCCGCGACATCGGCACGGTGGTGTTTCCGCAGGCTGAGATGAAGGTGTTTTGCGACGCGTCGGCCGAACGCAGGGCCGAACGCCGCTATAAGGAGTTGCTCGGGAAAGGGGCCGAGGTCACTTATGAGGAGGTGCTCGAGAATGTGCGCACCCGCGACCACATAGACGAGACTCGCTCGGAGGGCCCGCTGAGGTGTGCCGCCGACGCGGTGCGTCTTGACAATTCGGCCATGACCATCGAGGAGCAGAACGCGTGGCTGCTCGACCTTTACCGCGAGCGTACAGCCCAATCAGACCGTTGAGCATGAAGAGTAATCCGGTGGTTGAGATTGATGCCAGTTCGGGCTTCTGTCACGGAGTGGTCGGTGCCATACGCAAGGCCGAGGAGGAGCTGGAGCGCACGGACGCCCCTCTCTATTGTCTTGGCGACATAGTGCACAACAATGATGAGGTGGAGCGGCTCGAGCGCAAGGGGCTTTCCACCATCACCCATGATGACCTGCCTCGGCTTGCCGGGGCGAGGGTGTTGCTGCGTGCCCACGGCGAGCCGCCGTCGACCTATGGCCTGGCCCGGAGGCTGGGCATAGAGATTGTCGACGCGACGTGTCCGGTGGTGCTGAGGCTGCAGCGTCGCATAAAGGAGACTTATGACAATGATGCGTCGCGTCCGCAGATAGTGATTTACGGCAAGGCGGGACATGCCGAGGTCAACGGCCTGGTGGGTCAGACCAACGGCGAGGCCATTGTGGTGGAGAATGTGTCGCAGCTCGACGACCGCATCGACTTCGGGCGTGACATCGCTCTCTATTCGCAGACCACAATGTCGCTGAGCGGATTTGCCGAGATGACGCGCGAGATAGAGCGTCGCAAGGCCGATGGCGTGGAGTTCAGATATTTCGACACCATATGCCGTCAGGTGGCCAACAGGGTGAATCACCTGCGCGACTTTGCGGCGGCCCATGGTGTGGTGCTGTTTGTGGCGGGTGTCAAGAGCAGCAACGGCAAGGTGCTTTTCAAGGAGTGTCTTGACGTGAATCCGCGCACGTATCTTGTGTCGGGGTCGGCCGATTTTGACCCCGCGTGGATCGACGGGGCCTCGTCGGTAGGCATCTGCGGGGCTACTTCCACTCCGCGCTGGCTCATGGAGCAGGTGCGCGACACTGTGATGAACCATCTGAGCGACAGGTCATGAGAGGGCGTGGCACTAAAGGATTGCTGACGGCGGCGACTGTGGCTGCCGTGATGCTGGCCGCCATGGCGGTGTCGTGTGGAGGCTCGGACGGTGTGAGCCGTCATGTGCGTGACCGCAAGGCTTATGCTCTGGGGCAGGAACATGGCGAGCGTGCGGTGGGTCTGCGTGACAATGAGGCCGCTCTGCAGGATGCTCTGCTGGATGTGCGTGCGCGCATCACCAATATTCACGACAGGCTCGGGGCGCAGGCTTCGGCCGATTATGAACGTGGTTTTACGGATTACATTAAGGCCAATGACGACTCATTGGCCCGGGTTTTATTCTGAAACGTATCAGCATGAAGTTATATAGCACAAACCGACAATCGCCGACCGTGGGGCTGAGAGAGGCCGTGATGACGGGACTGGCACCAGACGGTGGACTGTATATGCCCGAGCGTATACCTGTGATACCGGCGGCTTTCTTCAACAATATATCCGGGATGAGCGTGCGCGACATAGCGTTTGTCGTGGCCGACCTCATGCTGGGCGACGAGATAGACTCTGCCGAGATAAGGCAGATAGTGAACGATACATTTACCTTCGACATCCCTCTGGTCAAGGTCGAGGACAACATCTATTCGCTCGAGCTGTTTCACGGCCCGACGTATGCTTTCAAGGATGTTGGGGCGCGATTTCTGGCCCGCATCATCGGGCATTACTCCTCGCGCCAGGGCTCGGGCAAGGTCAAGGTGCTCGTGGCCACTTCGGGCGACTCGGGCGGGGCGGTGGCCGCCGGCTTCAAGGATGTGCCGGGGGTGGAGGTCTACATTCTCTATCCCTCGGGACGGTTGTCGCGCATGCAGCGCGAGCAGCTCGACGTGGCCGCAGGGGCGGTGCATCCCATCGAGGTGCTGGGCACGTTTGACGACTGCCAGCGGCTTGTGAAGGAGGCGTTTGGCGACGGGGAGTTGCGCAGGGAGTTTGAGCTCACGTCGGCCAACTCCATCAACATCTGCCGCCTGTTGCCCCAGATGTTTTACTTCTTTCACGCTTATGGAGTGCTTGCCGGGCGTGAGGAGGGCGACATGCACGGGCGTGTGGTGATGTCGATACCATCGGGCAATCTCGGCAATCTGACGGCCGGACTGCTTGCGTGGCGCATGGGGCTCCCGGTCAAGCGTTTTGTCGTGGCCAACAATGTCAACGATGTGACGGTCGACTATCTGCTCACGGGCAAATTCATCCCGCGGCGGGCTGTCAGGACGGTGGCTTGCGCGATGGATGTGGGCAATCCGTCAAACATCTCGCGCATCCTCGACATGTTTGCGGGCGACTACGGGCCCATCTCGCGTCTGGTCAAGGGGCATTCCTACAGTGATGACGACATACTTGCCTCGATGTCGCGCACCTATTCGGCCGACTCGTATCTTCTCGACCCTCACGGGGCGTCGGCCCTTGCGGCCCTGCGCGATGACATAAAGGAGGGGGAGACGGGCATATTTCTTGCCACGGCCCATCCCGCCAAGTTTGCCCGCACCGTATGTGACGCCACAGGCGTGGAGCTTAAGAGCCCTCTGCGGGCCGCGGGCACGCACCGCGGGGCGCAGCATCCGCGCATATCGGTGTCATACGAGGCTCTTAAAAAGATATTGACCCACACAACCAACGGCTGACCTCAGACGTTGTAACCGTAGACAGACAGAGAGAGAAAGAATAACACAGATTTAATCATCCATTCTAAACATATACTTATTTATGGCAGCCAACAAACGACTCCTGAAGAAAGAGATTCATCGCATATGCGGAGCACTTGCGGGTGAATGTGTATTAGCCAAAATCGCCATTCCCGGCATCGACCGCGAGAAGCTCAACGAGATTATCTATCAGCTTGCCGACCTCCAGGCGTCGGCTCTGCGGCTGGTGAGCGTGGAGTTTCCGCGCACGCCCCGGTCGTTTGACAACAGGAAAGAGTATGCCGACGCGCGCCGTGCCTATTTCAAGGCCTCGTTCGCCAAGCTGCGCGAGCACTTCAACGCACGCGTGCAGGAGATACTCAAGGAGATGAACGCTACAGTGCCCGACGCCTCGACCCCCGAGCAGCGCAAGGCTCAGATGAAGCATATACTCGAGCTCGGATTTGCCGAGGAGAGCAAGTAAGAACCCCACTCGTATAGAAAATAGACTTCCCAAAGCATAACTATGGGATTTTGTAAAAGCATATTACGACTCTTCGGATGGCGGGTGCTCTGCACAGTGCCCGACTATCCGAAGAGCATTATCTGTGTGGCCCCTCACACGTCCAACTGGGACTTTGTGCTGGGTAAATTTGCCTGGTGGTCGCTCGGACGCAAGGCGGGCTTTCTGATGAAGGAAGCATGGTTTTTCTTCCCCATGAAATATCTGTTCAGAGCCATGGGAGGCATCCCTGTGTCGCGCCGACGCGGGTCGTCGCTCAGCGAGGCCATCATACACAAGTTTGACACCTCCGAGAGCCTCTGCATAGCCATCACGCCCGAGGGCACCCGCGCGCGCGTCAGCCAATGGCGCACGGGCTTCCTGCACATCGCCTATGAGGCCCGCGTGCCCATAGTGCTCGGAGCCATCGACGCCGCCAACAAGCTGGTGCATCTCGAAAAGACCTTTACCCCCACGGGCGACATCGAGGCCGACATGCGTGCCATCAAGAGTTATTACCGACAGTTTCAAGGCATCATACCCGAAAACTTTTCAGCCGAATGAAAATCTGCACCATCCCCCTCGACATAGCGTATGCCTCGGTCGAGGACAATCTACTCACGGCCGCCAAGGCTCTCAACGACGTGGAGCGCGACACCGATGTAGTGGTGCTGCCCGAGCTCTTCACCACCTCGTTTGTGCCCGATCAGAAGACCGTCTCGCAGCTTGCCGAGCCCAACGACGGACGCACCGTCGCGGCTCTCCGACGCTGGGCCGAGTTTTTCGGCTTTGCCATAGCGGGCAGTTTTCTGGCCACCGACGGAGGAGGCCGTTATTTCAACCGCGGCTTCTTCATGGAGCCGGGGGGCGACGTGACGTTTTATGACAAACGCCACCTCTTCCCGCTGTCGACCGAGGACAAGGTCTATACCCCCGGCCGCGAGATGCCGGCACGCATACGTTATCGCGGCTGTGAGTTCATGCTGGTGTTGTGTTTCGACCTCCGTTTCCCCGTGTGGACGCGCAACAGGCCCGAGTCGATGTATGACGTGCTGATTGTGCCGGCCAACTGGCCCCACTCTCGGGCCGAGCAGCTCAAGACGCTGCTTGCCGCCCGCGCTATCGAAAATCAGGCCTATGTCATCGTGGCCAACTGCTTGGGCTCTGACAAGTATGGCGAATACAAGCTGTCAGACTCAGGCATGTATGACAATCTCGGCGTCAATATCCAGGAGACGCGCCGCAACGGCTATCACTACGCTCTGCTCGACCTCCGCGCGCTTGCCCAGGGCCGTGCCCGCTTTCCCGCCTATGCCGCGTCGGACAAGTGGAGCATCGAACTCCCCTGAACTTTCTGCGGGGGGAGATACAAAAGGACATAAGTCTGCGGGGGGGAGATACAAAAGGACATAAGTTTCATAAGAAACAAAAGTTTTTTTAATCATCTATATGGCTGTCGGTTATATAGATAAATGACTTTTGTTTCTTATGAAACTTATGTCCTTTTGTATCCCCCTGTGCGGGGTCTCAGTCTCACAAAGGTGACACTACTGTGAGACTGTCTCATTACAGTGTCAAAATCGTGAGACTGAGACTGCTTGTCTCACTCGTCCTGTTTTTTCAGTAGTCTGAAAGCTGTGGCGCGGCTCACCCCGAGAGCCGTGGCTATCTGTTCGGCACTCTTGCCCGCGGTCTTAAGCTCGTCGGCTGCTTTGCGGAGGTCGTCGCGCGAACGTCGGTTGCTCTGACGCTCGGCCAGATGGGAGTCCTCGCTGTCGGTGCCTATGGATGAGAAGCCCACAAAGTTTTCGTAAATCTTGCCTATGGTGCATGATAGCACATTGTCGCGGTCATAGACCTGCTCGCAGTTGCGCTGCTTGATCTGCTTGATATAGCGCAGGTCCTTACCGCGGTTGCTCTCGCCGATGGCAAAGGCCGAGTCGGCAAAGTTGATAAGCATCTTGGAGCCTTGGAGGTCATTGCGGGTGAGAGGGTTGCAGAGAGCGCGCTTAGGCGTATGGGCCAGCAGGAGTATACTCAGGTCGTGACGCTTTTTGAGAGCTACGAGCTTCTTCATGAGCGGCATGGCGTCGGCGGCCGACTCGGTGCCCGAGGCCATGAAGGTGATATTGTCGATGATGAGCACTCGGGCCATTGCCTCCTCGATGCGCATCTCGAGGTCGGAGATAACCTGGTCGGCAAACGCCTGGGTGGCGTAATCGTCGGTAAAATCGTCGGACGACATGTCGTAACACAGCTCTACGCGGTTGAACTGCTGGCTGAAATCGTAATACACCTTGCGCCCCGGCTCGTCGGGATGCGGACACGAATAGCGTCGGCCAAACTGTACGAGACTCAGCTCAAAGTCGGCATATACCACGGACTGCGACAGTGTCTCGGGTCTGAGTTCGGGCAGAGTCGTAGTGCAGTGCATGCCGTTGGCCACCATGTCGGCTATCTGCACGGCGAGTATCGACTTGCCCACATTGGTGTCGGCAAACAGTATGCATATCTCTCCCTCATACCATAGCGGACCACACAACTGCTTCTGGTCGATGGTCACGGCTGCGTGGCGGGCCCAGTCAGACCCCGACAGCATGCGAGTGATGGCAGGTCGGCGTGACGCAGGTGCAGGTCGGGGCTTTACAGCCGCCTGCTTCTCTTTCTTAGGAGGATTACAGGCGGCCGTCTGAGCCGCATTGGCCGCGGCAGTAGCGGCCTCGGCCCTAATGTCAGACAATATCTTGCTCAAGGAAGATATGTGAAGAGGTTTCCCGCTTTTTTTAGCGAGAGCGACGTGACGTTTGTTTCGTACATCAGACATAATATTTAGGGTGAGGGGGATGTTAAGGCCTCACGCTGCAAAGTTACGTCACGCCAAGGGCCCTAAAGGTGCGATAATGTCGCATGGTGTCGATAATAAGGGAGCAACTGAGGTTTTTTGTCCTCGTGTGCAGTCTCAGTCTCACAAAGTTGACACTCTTGTGAGACTGTCTCATGTCAGTGTCAAAATAGTGAGACTGAGACTCGGGGGGGGAAAACATGGGTTGGATAACAGGATTTTCGTTATTTACATTCCTTGTCGCCTGTTCCCTATTTTCCTATTTTACATTTATTTGTTTTGGAGATTTCTCGGATAATGCGTATCTTTGCACTGCATTTGATGCATGTCTGCCTTGGTAGTTCAATGGATAGAATGGGAAATTCCTAATTTTCAGATAGGGGTTCGATTCCCCTCCGAGGTACGAAATACATTATTTGTTCGTTCATTTTTTGTTTGTTAGGCCGTCGGTCACAGTGGTTGTGGCTGACGGTTTGTCGTCTCTATATCTCTATGGGCTCGTCGGGCTCGAAGTCGCGTATGGCGCGGGTGCCTGTGACGGAGTCCCAGAGCATGGGGCTTAGCCCGGTGCCTGGACGTTTGGCCGCGAGATTGCTGTCGGAGAGGGTCTCGCCCTTGGAGATGTGGCGCGAGGCCACGATGCTCTTGCGCGCCACGGCTATGTTGGGCCGCTCGGCCTCGGTGACGGTCTTGTCGGGGTGTCCGAGAGCCAGCTCCGTCTCGCGTATGGCCGAGACCATGGCTGCGAGCTCGTCGGGCGTGAGCGACGCCTTGTGGTCGGGCCCCGGCATGGAGCGGTCGAGCGTGAAATGCTTCTCTATAATCATGGCTCCGCGGGCTGCTGCGGCTATGGCCACGGTGATGCCGCGCGTGTGGTCGCTGTAGCCTGTGCCGCCACATCCGAGCGTGGCGAGCGTGTCCATGGCGCGGAGATTGACGGCTTCGGGCGGGGTGGGGTATTGGGTGGTGCAGTGCAGCAGGTAGATGTCGGAGCGTGTGATGAGTCCTCGCTCGCATAGAGCGGTCACGGCACTCTCCACCTCGGGGAGCGTCGACATGCCTGTCGAGAGGATGACGCGTCCCCCCTTGGATGCTATGTGGCGCAGATAGGGCAGATTGGTGATTTCGCCCGAGGGTATCTTCCAGTAGTCCATGCCGAGGGCCGCGAGCTGCTCGATGGATTCGTGGTCAAACGGGGTGCTCATGAAGCCCACCCCATGACGGCGACACTCTTCGGCCAGCCGGGCAAAGTCGGCCGCGGACAGTTCGAGCCCCTTGAGCATAGCCAGTTGAGAGTTGTCGTCGCCCTCGCGGTCACCGCAGTTTTCCTGCTGATAGCGGGCCTTGGGGGCTGAGGCCGACACGAGATTTTCGGCCTTGAAGGTCTGAAACTTCACATAGTCGACTCCGGCACGGGCCGCGCGGCCCACCATCTCGAGGGCCGTGTCGAGCGAGCCGTTGTGGTTGACGCCCGCTTCGGCTATTATTATGGTGTGGGGAGGTGTTGTCATGAGGTGTGTTTATCGTTTTTGATGAAGAGGTCGGGCCGGCACTCCGGCATAAGTGCCCGCGGCGGGGATGTCGGCTGTCACTACGGCTCCGGCCCCCACGGTGACGCCGGCTCCGATGCTCACGCAGGGCTTTATGATGACGCCCGCGCCTATATATGTGTCATCGCCTATGGTGACGCCTCCGCATATGACGGCTCCTGGGCCTATGAACACGTTGTCGCCCAGCGTGCATCCGTGCTCCACGATGGCCCCGGTGTTGATTACGCAGTGAGCTCCGGCGGTGGTGGCGGCGTTGACCGTCGCGCGGTGAAACACGGCCGTGCCTCCTCCCAGCCGTGCCGAGGGCGACACTATGGCCGAGGGTGCCACCGTCACGGGCGAGCCGTAGCGGCCGTAGCGGTCTATGACCCTGCGCCGTGCCCTGAGCGAGCAGTCGGCTCCGCTGACGAGGGTCACGATGATGTCGGTCGAGTCGGGGGCGCAGTCCGCCATAAAGGCCGCGTCGTCGCCAAGCCACCCGAGGGGCATGGACGGGACGGGGGCCAAATCAACGTATCCCGCCACCTTTGCAGATGACGGGAGTATGTCGAGCAGCGAAAGGGCGTGTCCCCCTCCGCCTATGAGTGCTATGGGTCGGGCCATCAGAAGAGATAGGCCACCGACACGGTCCAGTAGCGGTTTTTGCCCTCGATGCCGGCCTCGCTTGTGGAGGAGCTTACGGTGTTGACGGCTTTGGTCAGACCGAGACCGTAGCGGGCGTTGACGTCGAGACGGCTCAGGAGCTGTACGCCTATGCCGAAGTTGAGAGCCCAGTCGACCGACTTGTTGCGGAAGTTTTCATAAGTCTTGCCGCTTGTGAGCACCGACACGCTCGGGCCTACACCGATGTAGGGCACGAGCACCTTGCTCACCACGGGGAGCGAGAAGTTGTAGCGGAGATTGAGGGGTATCTCGATATAGTCGCGGTTGTCCTTGCTGAGATTGTTCTGATACATGTATTCCGAGTTGCGGCGCACATACATGAGCGAGAGGTCGGCTCCGATGCCTATCACGGGCACCTTGAACTCGGTCATCAGACCTGCGGTCCATCCCGTCTGGTTGCTGCTGTCAAAGAGGTCGTTGTTGAAGTGGAGGGCATTGACGGTGAGTCCGACCTTGGGGCCGAACTTGAAGAGGCCGCCTGCCTGTGCCGCCGATGCGCCCAGCATGACGGCGAGCATGGCGATTGCGATTCTGATGTGTTTCATACGTCTTTTAAATAGTGTTGATTACGTGTTGTGACTGCAAAAATAGCAATTATTTCCTTGATAAAAAATGAATTGTCAATGAATTTTACGCCTGTTGAGCTCCTGCTGATACCTGCGGGCGTTGGCCTGGTGGGTGGCATAGTCGGAGGCAAAGTTGTGATAGCCCGAAAAATCCTCCTTGGCACACATATATATATAATTATGATGCGGAGCGTTGAGCACATCGTCCATGGCCGCGCCTGTCGGCACCCTGATGGGGCCCGGGGGCAGGCCGTCGACCTGATAGGTGTTGTAGGGCGAGCGGCATTTGAGATGCTCGCCCCTGATGCGGCGCAGCGTGAAGTCGCCCACGGCATACTTGACCGTCGGGTCGGCCTGCAGACGCATACCCTTGTGCAGACGGTTGAGATACAGACGCGCCACCATGGGCCGCTCGTCGCGCTTGGCCGTCTCCTCCTCGATGATTGACGCCACCGTGGCCACCTCGGTCTTGCTCAGCCCGAGGGCGCGGGCCTTGGCCTTGCGCTCGTCGGTCCAGAAAGCGTCGCGATAGTCGAGCAGACGTTTCACGACATTGGCCGGCGACGCGCTCCAGTAAAATTCGTAGGTGTCGGGCAGAAAGGCCGCAGGAAAGGTGGCACGGGTGAAGCCGCGGTCGGGCAGCACCTCGAGACACGCGTCCATAAACTCCTCGGGCGTGCACTGCAACTGCGAGGCGATGCGCTCGGCCAGCATGGGCATGGTGCGTGTGCCGTTAAAGGTCACCTTCACCGGAGTCTGACGCCCTGTGGCCATGCGGCGGGCTATGCCGAGGGCCGTCTGCCCGCGGTCAATGCGATAGGCCCCTTCGGTGCGGGCGGGATTGTTGCCCATGAGCTTCCACATCACATATACGCGTGTGCCCATCGGAGACCCCAGCCGTGTCTTGAGGCTGTCCTTGACCTGCGAGGGGGTGGCACCATGGGGCACGTAGACCCACTCGCCGTCCTCCGACCCTCCCGCATAGGGGATGAAGGCAAAGGCCAGCACCGAGCCTATGGCCACAATCACGGCTATGACGGCTATCATGACCCCCATCGAGTGGCGGCGCAGCCATGTGTCATTGCCCTTGGCTTTTTTCTTCTTGCGGAGAGAGGGCTTGCGTGTGGTAGATGTCGCGGTCATATATATAATGTCATATATATAATTAAGGTGTCAGCGTAATTTGTGGAGCGAGTCGATGAGTGTCTGCAGGCGGTCGCGCACCACCCCGAGCCGTCTGAGAGCCTCGGCCTTGCGGGTGATGCCGTCGCGGTTGATGCGCAGCTCCTCGCGTGCGGCCTCGATTTTCAGACCCTTGTCGTGGAGCAGATACTTGATCATATTGATCGTGTCGATGTCGGCCGGCGTGTAGAAACGCGTCCCGCGGTCGTTGCGCTTGGGCGAGAGGATGGAAAACTGTGTCTCCCAGAAGCGCAGGGTCGATGCCACGACTCCGGTCATGTCCACGACTTCGCTTATCTTATAATAACGTTTGCTTGTCGATTCTTTCATAGCTGTGCAAAGGTAATAAGAAACTGGCAAATATCCATCCCGACGCTCAATCTTGTTAAAAAATGTCGGTCGGATTTACGAAAATTTAAATATTTTCACAAAAAATCCGCGTATCGCAAAAAAAACCATAAAAAAAGTTTGGTATGTAAGTTTTTTGTCTTAACTTTGCACTGTTTTTGAAGCTTAAATATTGTTCAATAATTTAACGAGAAAAGAAAAAATGAAAAAGTTAGTTTTAGTTGCCGCTGTTGCTTTCAGCGCATCTTTGTTCTCCTGCGGTTCTTCTGACAAGGCTGCTCAGGAAACTACCGAGCCCGTTGTAGAAGAGGCCGTTGTTGAGGAAGTTGCTACTGTTGACAGCGTAGCTGCTGACAGCACTGTTGCTCCCGTTGACAGCGTAGCTGCCGCTGAATAATTTTTGCGGTAACACCTAACAAGGAAGGTCCGGCCCGATTCATACCCCCCCCCGGACACTTCAAAGGTATTAAGCTGATTGCCCGTAGCTATTACGTGCGACCAGCTTTCCTTATTTTCAAGCCCTTCCTGTCATCAAAGATATGCAACACACATCGCGCCATGCGGGGCTCGACGACCGGCAGGTCATGCAAAGCCGCCTTGAGCATGGCTCCAACATTCTCACCCCGCCTCGTAAGGCATCGGCCTGGAGCAAGTTTCTGGCCAAATTCTCCGACCCGCTCATCATCATCCTGCTCATAGCGGGAGTCATGTCGGTGGGCATCTCGTTTTACGAATACTTCGCCCTCGGGTCAGGCCCCGGAGTGTTTTTCGAGCCGACAGGCATATTCATAGCCATAATGCTTGCCACCGGCCTCGCATTTTACTTTGAGGAAAAAGCTGACAAAGAGTTTGCCCTGCTCAACCGGGTCAACGACGACACCCCCGTCCAGGTGATACGCGGCGGCCTGAGCATCGAGATAGCACGCAAGGACGTGGTGGTGGGCGACATCGTGTTGCTCAACACGGGCGAGGAAGTTCCGGCCGACGGACAGTTGCTCGAAGCCGTGTCGCTCAGTGTGGACGAGTCATCGCTCACAGGCGAGCCCATAGCCCGCAAGACGGTGGTGCCGAGCGACTTTGACCCCGAAGCCACATTTCCCTCCGACCAAGTGTTGCGTGGCACCAAAATCATGGAAGGCCACGGAGTCATGGTCGTCACAGCCGTAGGCGACCACACCGAGAACGGCAAAGTGTTTGTCGCATCGCAGATTGACGACAGCGTGCGCACGCCGCTCAACGAGCAGCTCGACGGACTCGGCTCACTCGTCACCAAAGCCAGCTATGCCGTGGCCGCGCTCATCGTCGCCGGCCGTCTGCTCGTCTACTTCACCGCGTCGGGCATGCTGTTTGAATGGGTGTCGTTTGTAGCCTATCTGCTCCAGACACTGATGATAGCCGTCACCCTCATAGTGGTCGCAGTGCCCGAAGGACTCCCGATGGCCGTGACGCTCTCGCTTGCCTACTCGATGAGACGCATGTTCAAGGCCGGTAACCTCGTGCGCCGCATGCACGCGTGCGAGACCATGGGAGCCACCACGGTGATATGCACCGACAAGACCGGCACCCTCACCCAAAACCGCATGCAGGTGGCCGAAGCCTGCTTCCCCTCATTGCCCGACGGGCAGCTTGACGGCTCCGGAGCGGCCCATACCATAGCCGAAGGGATAGCCGTCAACAGCACGGCTCAGCTCGACATGACCGACCCCTCTCATCCCGTGGCTCTCGGCAACCCCACCGAGGGCGCGCTGCTCCTGTGGCTCCACTCGGCCCGGATTGACTATCTCGCCCTGCGCGATGGAGTGCGGGTGGTGGAGGAATTGCCCTTTACGACCGAACGCAAATACATGGCCACGCTCGTGCGAGACCGTCGCGGCCGTCATATAATATATGTAAAAGGCGCGCCCGAGATTGTGGCGGCCATGTGTGGCATATTCCCGCAAGGCATGGATGCGGCGTCGGTCGACTCACGCCTGCTCGGCTATCAGCGTCAGGGCATGCGCACACTCGGTTTTGCCTGCGTGGAGTTGCCCGACGGCCATGTCTCGGGGCTCGACAGCCTTGCCGCGCTCCGGCCGCATGTGAGGCTGCTCGGCATAGTGGCCATAGCCGACCCTGTGCGTCCGGATGTGCCCGACGCCGTGCGCCTTGTGCGCCATGCGGGCATAGACGTGAAAATAGTCACAGGCGATACTCCTGCCACCGCCCGCGAGATAGGGCGCGGCATAGGCCTGTGGAGCGATGCCGACACAGACCGTAGCATTATCACGGGCAGCGAGTTTGCCGCATTGTCCGACGCCGAGCTGCGCAGCCGTGTGGGCGACCTCAAAATCATAGCCAGGGCTCGCCCGATGGACAAGAAGCGTCTTGTCGAAGCTCTGCAGGCCAACAATGAGGTGGTCGCAGTCACAGGCGACGGCACCAACGACGCCCCCGCGCTCAAAGCCGCCCATGTGGGCCTCTCGATGGGCGACGGCACAGCCGTGGCCAAGGAGGCGAGCGACATCACCATCATCGACAATTCCTTCTCGTCGATAGGCAAGGCCGTCATGTGGGGCCGCTCGCTCTATCTCAACATACAGCGTTTCATTCTCTTCCAGCTCACGGTCAATGTCGTGGCCTCGCTCATAGTGCTTGCAGGCGCGTTTATGGGCATGCAGTCACCCCTCACGGTCACCCAGATGCTGTGGGTCAACCTAATCATGGATACCTTTGCGGCCATAGCCCTCTCCACATTACCCCCGTCGGCCGACGTGATGGACGAGAAGCCCCGTTCGCGCACGGCATTCATCATCAGCCCCGCCATGGGATGGTTCATAGCCGTTGTGGGCGGACTCTTTTTCGCCCTGCTCTTCGGGCTGCTGTGGTATCTGCGTCACACCGACCTCGACTCGCTCACGCAACTGTTCCGTCTCCCGTTGCTGTCGTCCGACAAAGGCCTCTCGCCCTACGAGCTGTCGCTCTTCTTCACCACATTCGTCTTCCTCCAGTTCTGGAATCTTTTCAATGCCAAAGCCTTTGCGACAGGCCGTTCGGCCCTGCATTTCAAAGGTTGCTCCGAATTTGTCACCATCGCCCTCTTTATCCTTGTGGGCCAGGTGTGTATCGTCGAGATAGGACGGCAGTTCTTCAACGTCCAGCCGCTTCGGCTCTCTGACTGGGTAATTATAATCTGCGGCACATCCATCGTGTTTTGGGCCGGCGAAATCATCCGACTCTTTGGCCGAAAAAGAAAAAATGTGTAACTTTGTGCCCGTAATTTTTCAAAAAATACGATAATAACAAGCTAATCATATAATCATGTTGACAGCAAAGGAGATACGTGAATCATTCAAGGAATTTTTCCGTACCAAAGGTCATCACATCGTGCCCTCGGCTCCGATGGTGATAAAGGACGACCCCACACTCATGTTCACCAACGCCGGTATGAACCAGTTCAAGGACATCATCCTCGGCAACAAGGCGGCGAAATATCAGCGTGTGGCCGACTCTCAGAAATGCTTGCGTGTCTCCGGCAAGCACAACGACCTCGAGGAAGTGGGCATGGACACCTATCACCACACCATGTTCGAGATGCTCGGCAACTGGAGCTTTGGCGACTATTTCAAGAAAGAAGCCATCGACTGGGCGTGGGAATATCTTGTAGACGTGCTCGGTCTTGACCCCGACCGTCTCTATGCCACAGTGTTTGAAGGCTCGCCCGAGGAAGGCCTTGCCCGTGACGACGAAGCCGCGTCCTATTGGGAGAAGCATCTGCCCGCATCTCACATCATCAACGGCAACAAGCACGACAACTTCTGGGAGATGGGCGACACAGGCCCCTGCGGACCCTGCTCGGAGATACACATCGACCTCCGTTCGCCTCAGGAGCGCGCCGAGATAGACGGTGCCTCGCTCGTAAACCATGACAACCCCCTCGTCATAGAGATATGGAACCTCGTGTTCATGCAGTACAACCGCAAAGCCGACGGCTCGCTCGAGCCGCTCCCTGCCAAGGTCATCGACACCGGCATGGGCTTCGAGCGTCTCTGCATGGCTCTTCAGGGCAAGAAATCCAACTATGACACCGACGTATTCACTCCCCTCATCGACACGATATCGCGCCTCTCGGGCAAAGAATATGGCAAAGACCGCCAGGTCGACATCTCAATGCGCGTTATCGCCGACCATGTGCGCACCATCGCCTTCTCCATCGCCGACTCACAGCTTCCCGGCAATGCCAAGGCCGGCTATGTGATACGCCGCATCCTGCGTCGCGCCGTACGTTACGCTTACACCTTCCTTGACCAGAAACAGGCGTTCATGTACAAGCTCGTCAACACACTCATCGACTCGATGGGCGAGGCTTATCCCGAGATTGCAGCCCAGCGCGAGCTCATAATGAAAGTAATCAAAGAGGAAGAGGACGCTTTCCTCCGCACTCTCGACAAGGGTATATCCATTCTCGACAATGCCATTCAGACGGCACGCAAGGAGGGCAAGACCGAGATTTCGGGCAAGGATGCCTTTGTGCTCTATGACACATACGGCTTCCCCCTCGACTTGACCGAGCTGATTCTCAAGGAAAACGGCATGACGCTCGACAAGACTGAGTTTGACAAGGAAATGGAGGCCCAGAAGACCCGTGCACGCAATGCGGCAGCCGTCGAGGCTACCGACTGGGTAGTGCTCAGCGAGGGTGAGACCGAGTTTGTCGGCTATGACAGCACCTCGGCCCTTACACGCATCCTCCGCTATCGCAACGTGAAGCAGAAAGGCAAGAGCTTCTATCAGATAGTGCTCTCCGTAACCCCGTTCTATGCAGAGATGGGCGGACAGGTAGGCGACAGCGGCTGGCTCATAAACGGCGACGAGAAGATTGAAGTCTACGACACCAAGCGTGAGAACGGCCAGGCCGTACACCTCACCACCTCGCTTCCCGCCGATGTCAACGCCGAGTTCGAGGCCCGCATCAACGAGGCCGCACGTCGTGCCACCGAGTGCAACCACTCAGCCACCCACCTGCTTCACGCAGCTCTGCGTCAGGTGCTCGGTACACACGTCGAGCAGAAAGGCTCGTTCGTATCGCCCAACGTGCTCCGTTTTGACTTCAGCCACTTCCAGAAACTCACACCCGAGGAGATTCGCGCGGTCGAGCACATAGCCAATGCCAACGTGCGCAAGGCCATACCTCTCGACGAACACCGCTCACTCCCCATAGCCGAGGCCCGTGCGATGGGTGCCATGGCTCTTTTCGGTGAGAAATACGGTGAAGAGGTACGTGTCATAAAATATGGCGACTCGGTCGAGCTGTGTGGCGGTACACACGTGCCCAACACCGGCAATATCGGCATCATCCGCATCGTGTCGGAGTCAAGCATCGCGGCCGGCATACGTCGTATCGAAGCCATCACAGGCGAAGTGGCCGAGGAGGCTATCGACAGCCTCACCGACACTCTGCGTGCCGTAGGCGAGATGTTCCACAACGCACCCGACATCCGTCAGGCCATTCGTAAAGCCATTGAGGAGAACAACGAGCTGCGCAAGGAAGTCGAAGAGTTCATGAAAGAGCGCACCCGCAACGTTGCCAAGGAGCTTCTTGAGACAGCCGAGTCATACGGCGGCATGAAGATTGTCTCGCTTGCAGGCGTGCGCACACCCGACATGGTCAAGAACGTAGCCTTCCTCGTGCGTCAGATGTCATCGACCGCAACAGCATTCATCGCAGCCACAGCCGACATTGCCGGCAAGCCGCTTCTCACAGTGGCTCTGACCGACGACCTCGTGTCGGGCGGACTCAATGCGTCGACCATCGTCCGCAATGCAGCCAAGGCTATCAAGGGCGGCGGTGGCGGACAGCCGGGCTTCGCACAGGCCGGAGGCAAGGATGCCGACGGACTCTCGATAGCGTTTACATCGATGCACGATGCCTTGAAAGGAAACTAACCGTAAACATACAGTCAACCTATGGTTAAACATATAGTCACATTCAAGCTCTCAGGCTCGGCCGAGGAGCGCAGGGCGGTGGCCGAGCGTTTTCGTGACGCACTTCTCGCGCTTCCCGCACAGATAGATGTCCTGCGTTCGATGGAAGTAGGCATCAATGAAAACCCCTCCGAGGATTGGGACGTCGTGCTTACGGCTGTAGTCCCCGACATGGAGTCGGTCGACGTCTATGCCAAGCATCCCGCTCATGTGGCCGCAGCATCCATTCTTGCCGGTCACAAGGAGTCGCGCGCATGCGTTGACTACTGTTTTTAGTCCGATTCAGGAGATTTAGCAAACATCCAAAACGGCAGGCTGTCACAATGTGATGGTTTGCCGTTTTGGATTATGATTTATTTTTACAAAATCGAAAAGTTGCCCGAAAGTATCACGTAGTATACTTGTAATCAGTAATATATGTATTTTGTTGTGGTGAAAAGTTGTCCAAAATGGAAAATTATTGATATAATTTCGCGCGGTTTTATTTGGAAAATATATAGTTTGGGCGTAACTTTGCATCACAATAATCCCCCTCAACATAAAACCCAAATGATACATACAGTGGTTAAGCGCGACGGACGTATCGTCGGCTATAATGAAGAAAAAATCAAGGCTGCAATTCGTAAGGCTATGCTGACAACCGAGATGGGCGAGGACGAGTCGCTCATAGCACGTATAGCCGACATCATAACCATGACAGGCGGTGAGCAGATGACTGTCGAGCAGATACAGGACCGCGTAGAGCTCGAGTTGATGAACTCGCCCCGCAAAGAAGTTGCCAAACGTTACATCGCCTATCGCGACCAGCGTTCTATCGCACGTCGAGCCAAGACTCGCGACATGTTTCTTGAGATTATCGAGGCTAAAAACAACGACATCACACGCGAGAACGCCAATATGAACACCGACTCGCCGGCCGGCATGATGATGAAGTTTGCCAGCGAGACCACCAAGCCTTTTGTGGACGACTATCTGCTCTCGCCCCAGGTGCGTGAGGCTGTCAACAACGGCTATATCCACATCCACGACAAAGACTATTATCCCACCAAGAGTCTCACCTGTGTGCAGCATCCTCTTGACCGCATTCTCAAGTATGGTTTCGTCGCAGGTCATGGCGAGTCACGCCCGGCCAAGCGCATAGAGACCGCAAGCATCATTGGCTGTATCTCACTCGAGACCGCCCAGAACGAAATGCACGGAGGTCAGGCAATCCCGGCATTTGACTTCTATCTCGCACCGTTTGTACGCTCATCCTATATCGAGGAAATCAAGACCCTCGAGCGTCTCACAGGCTCCAATCTCTCACATCTCTATAATATCGACATCAAGGATTATATCAAGGAAGATGTCGAAAAATATTCCGGTGACGAGCGTTACATGCACCATGCCATCAACCAGACTGTAGCCCGAGTGCACCAGTCAATGGAGGCGTTTATTCACAACATGAACACCATCCACTCGCGTGGAGGCAACCAAGTGGTGTTCAGCTCCATCAATTATGGAACCGATACTTCGGCTGAGGGACGTTGCATCATCCGTGAACTGCTGCGCACCACCTATGAAGGCGTTGGCAATGGCGCGACAGCCATCTTTCCCATTCAGATATGGAAGAAAAAGCGTGGCGTGAGCTATCTTCCCGAAGATCCCAACTATGACCTCTATCAGCTCGCATGCAAGGTGACTGCACGCCGATTCTTCCCCAATTTCGTCAACCTTGATGCCACATTCAATCATCACGACAAGTGGGATGCCAATGACCCCGAGCGTTACAAATATGAAGTTGCGACAATGGGATGCCGCACACGAGTCTTCGAAAACCGTTTTGGCGAAAAGACTTCGATAGGCCGCGGCAACATCAGCTTCACCACAATTAATATCGTGCGTCTTGCCATCGAGTGTATGAACATTCTCGATCGCGAGGAGCGTGTGGCACGATTCTTCAGCAAACTTGATGACATCCTTGAGATTACAGCCCGTCAGTTGTGCGAGCGATTCGACTTCCAGAAGACCGCTATGGCCAAGCAGTTCCCGCTGCTCATGTCGCGTCTGTGGAACGGTGCCGAGAATCTCGCTCCTACCGATACCATAGAGAGCGTCATCAATCAGGGTACACTCGGCATCGGATTTATAGGTCTGGCCGAATGTCTCATAGCCCTCACCGGCAAGCATCATGGCGAGAGCGAGGACTCGCAGAAGCTTGGACTTCGCATAATCTCCCACATGCGCTCGCGTGTCAATGACTTCTCGGAGCGTTATCAGCACAACTTCTCAGTCCTTGCGACTCCGGCCGAGGGCCTTTCGGGCAAATTCACTTCGCGTGACCGTCGCTCGTTTGGAGTCATACCCGGTGTGACCGACAAGATTTATTATACCAACTCCAATCACGTCCCCGTCTACTACAAGTGCTCGCCGCGCCACAAAGCTCAGGTCGAGGCTCCCTATCATGAACTCACGGGAGGCGGTCACATATTCTATGTGGAGATTGACGGAGATGCAACCCACAATCCCAAGGCTATCAGCGACATCGTTGACCTCATGGATCAGTATAACATCGGCTATGGCTCGGTCAATCACAACCGTAACCGTTGCATGGATTGCGGCTACGAGGATGCGCAGGAAAATCTCACCGAGTGTCCCAAGTGTCACAGCCATAATATCGACAACATACAGCGCATCACGGGCTACCTCGTAGGCACGACCGACAGGTGGAACAATGCCAAGCTCGCCGAACTCAAAGATCGTATAGTGCACAAGTAATACCTCCCACATGCGCATACTCGACATTGTCCCGGGGACATCGGTTGATGGCCCCGGGCTTCGTACTTCAATTTATTTTGCCGGATGTGCCCACGCCTGTCCACAGTGTCACAATCCTCAGTCGTGGGACTTCTCATCCGGACGTGAGATGTCGGTCGACGAGGTATTGCGGATAGTCGAGGACAACGGCTTTGACGTCACATTTACAGGGGGAGATCCGCTTTATCAAGCTGCCGATATACTTCCACTTGCCATGGAATTACGCCGGCGAGGCTATGCTATATGGTGTTACACAGGATATCGCTATGAATCCATTGCGGAAGATTGTAATATCTCGCCTCTGCTTGCATGTTGCGACGTGCTTGTTGATGGTCCTTTTATGGCGGATAGACGCGATGTGCATCTGCTTTTTCGCGGCTCTTCCAATCAGCGGCTGATTGATTTGCAACGCTCTACGCCTGCCGATGTCCATTTGTGGGAGCCCGAGACGGTTGTATTCTGAACAAATTACATGTTTCGTGTGTTGAGTTCATAGATAACCTAAAAAATAAACACCTATGGAATTTTTGACCAACGATAAGCTCGTCATAGTCGGAGCAGCCGGCATGATTGGCTCTAACATGGCGCAGACAGCTATCATGATGCATCTCACCCCTAATATATGTCTGTATGATACCTATGCCCCCGCACTCGAGGGCGTGGCCGAAGAGATGCGCCATTGTGGCTTTGAAGGCGTCAATATTACATATACCTCCGATGTAGCAGAGGCTTTCAAGGATGCGAAATACATCGTGTCTTCCGGAGGAGCTGCCCGTAAGGCCGGCATGACACGTGAGGATTTGCTCAAGGGCAATGCCGAGATTGCCGAGCAGCTTGGCAAGGATATCAAGACCTATTGTCCGGATGTGAAACATGTGGTAGTCGTGTTTAATCCGGCCGATATTACAGGCCTCGTGACATTGATTTATTCAGGCCTCAAGCCCTCGCAGGTGTCTACGCTTGCTGCTCTTGACAGTACTCGACTGCGTAGCGAACTTGCCAAATACTTCCACATTCCGGCCGACGAAATCGTCAATTCGCGTACGTATGGCGGACATGGCGAGCAGATGGCCGTCTTTGCATCGACAACAACTGTCGCCGGACAGCCGCTTTCACAGATTATAGGCACTGACGCTCTTCCCGAAAAGGCCTGGGAGGAAATGAAGCAGCGCGTCATACAGGGTGGTAAGAACATCATCGACCTGCGTGGCCGTTCATCGTTCCAGAGTCCGGCCTATCTGTCAATCGAGATGATTGCCGCCACAATGGGAGGCAAACCGTTCTCATGGCCTGTAGGTACATATGTCAACGATGGCACATACAACCATATTATGATGGCCATGGAGACTACGCTTGACAAGAACGGTGTGACTGTGCATCCGGTAGGCGGAACTCCCGAGGAGAGAAAAGAACTTGATCAGAGCTATCACCATCTCTGCAAACTGCGTGATGAAGTCATATCTCTCGGCATCATTCCACCCATCAGTGAATGGTCTAAACTTAATCCTAATCTCTAAGGTTTTAATCGATCCTCTATATCAGACAGCCGCCACTTCCCCGTATGTATCATCGGGAAATGGCGGCTTTATCGTTGCGTCATTGTTGTTGTCAGTTTCTGGCTCTGCGGCGGAATACGGGTGCGGCAGTCTCCTCTTTGTTGCCTATAAGGGCGGCAAAGGGTGCAAACTGGGCGGCACGCGCTTCCATCGGCATCGGTTTCCGAGTCTTTGACACGTGATGTGGCAGGTCTATTATGTCGTCATATTTATTACTCATGATGTCCTCCTATCTGACTGTTACGTTCACGTTGAGTTGCGCCCTCCGCATAGTTGAGTCCGCGCAATATGGCATTTTTGCCATACATTTTTTTGATTTTAAGGATTGCCTCTTGCCTGTGTCTTTCTTTCTCGAGAGCTTCTGTCTCGGCTTGGTTGCGTCGTCTCACTTCGTCATAGTCGGTAAACAGGTCAAGTTGTACGGGTTTCTGCACGCGTTTGACATCTGCTTCACTCTTCAGTTTGCATGCCGACAGTGTGATGCGTCTCACAAGCAGGTCGGGGTTTATGATTCGGTCATAGAGTCGGCCGATATGTTGCATCATTATACATGACGACGATGTCGGCGGGTCGATATTGGCAGTGCCGTGGGCATGGGCCGGTACCTGACGCCCGTAATGGTCGGTGGTTATAAGGCCATCATATCTCGCTCTTGCCGTCGGATTGTCCAGAGAAGTCACGTCATACCCGATTTCCAGGACTATCTGGTCGGATACAACCCCCATGTCAAACAGTTCGAGAGCCATCGCATCGGCCATTTCAAGCACGACGATTCTTGCTTTGTCAGTAGAGTAGGGGCATGTGAGCACTTGTCCGGTACTTATAGAGCGGTTCTCGGGACGGTATGACTTTACCATATCCATAGTCACCGGCTCCCATCCCCACGCATGGTCGATAAGCAACTCTGCGTTTACTCCGAATATGCGGTAGAGCAGTCCTTCGTGCGACAGTGAGAAACGGGCTATGTCGCCCATTGTATGGATGCCATATGGCGCAAGCCGTCGGGCAGTCCCTCGTCCGACACGCCAGAAGTCGGTGAGCGGAGTGTGGTCCCACAACTGACGCCGATAGCTCATCTCGTCAAGTTCGGCTATGCGTACTCCATCCTTGTCGGGCGGCATCTTTTTTGCCACAATGTCCATCGCCACTTTACACAGATACATGTTTGTGCCAATGCCGGCGGTAGCTGTAATGCCTGTCTCGGCAAGCACCTCGCGTATCATCTTCATGGCGAGATCATGAGTCGAGAGCTTATAAGTGTTTTTATAAGACGTGACATCGATAAACACCTCGTCAATCGAATAGACGTGTATATCCTCGGGTGCGATATATCGGAGATACACCTGGTAGATGCGCGAGGAGTATTCAAGATACAGGGCCATTCGGGGCGGGGCCACTATGTAGTCGACCGCATAGTCAGTTCTTGTCTTTAATACAGACCCTGATGTCGATTTGCCATTACGTCCGCGGGCGCGGTTTACTTCCCGTACGCGTGATGATACTTCAAACAATCGCGGACGGCCGCCGAGCCCGAAGGCTTTGAGGGCCGGAGACACGGCCAGGCATATGGTCTTTTCAGTCCTGCTCATATCTGCCACGACAAGACAAGTGTCAAGCGGGTCCAATCCCCGCTCGACACATTCGACTGAAGCGTAAAACGACTTCAGGTCAATAGCTATATACTGTCGTGGCTGTTGATCCAAACAGTCTGTATTCCGATTAGATTTCTCCGATTATTTCGTTGATATCATTAATGCCGTGGCGGGCGCAATAGTCCTCCATGTAATCGATGACTTTCATGGTGACAGCCGGGTCGATAAAGTTGGCTGTGCCGATTTCTACAGCAGTAGCTCCGGCAAGCATAAACTCTATAGCATCACGTCCGTCCATGATGCCTCCGAGACCGATAACGGGGATTTTCACGGCTTTGGCTACCTGCCATACCATTCTTACAGCCACGGGACGTACTGCCGGTCCCGAAAGACCGCCTGTGATTGTCGAGAGATGCGGGCGTCTGCGCTCTACGTCGATCGACATGCCCATGAGTGTGTTGATGAGTGATACCGAATCGGCTCCTTCGGCCTCGACAGCTCTGGCAATATCGGCAATCGATGTCACGTTAGGGGAAAGTTTTACGATCAGGGTCTTGGGATAGACTTCTCGTATCGCACGTGTCACTTCGGCGGCTCCGGCAGTTGTGGTGCCGAATGCCATGCCTCCTTCTTTCACGTTGGGACATGAAATGTTGACCTCTATGGCATTGACTTTGTCAAGTGAGGCGAGCCGGCGAGCTGTCTCCACGTAATCCTCCACCTTGGCTCCTGACACATTGACTATGAGCTCCGAGTCATAGCCTTTGATGCGCGGATATATGTTGTTGATGAAGTAATCGACACCTTTGTTCTGTAGTCCCACGGCATTGAGCATGCCTGAAGGTGTTTCGACCATACGTGGATAGGGGTTCCCTTCACGGTGCTCGAGGGTTGTGCCTTTGATTATATATCCGCCCAGGCGGTTAAGGTCTATAAACGGGGCAAACTCTTCTCCGTAGCCAAATGTACCCGATGCTGTGAGAACGGGATTCTTAAGGGCAAGCGAGCCTATGTTTACTGATAATTTTGCCATTGTTATTGCCAGTTGAGGAGGTTAATGTTAAACACCGGGCCTTCTGTACATACACACACATTGCCTTTGACCGTGTTTTCCACACAGCAAAGACACGCGCCAAGGCCGCAGGCCATCATGTTTTCGAGCGAAACCTCACAATTGATTGCACGTTCGCGGGCTATTGAGGCCACGGCTTTCATCATTGGAGCAGGTCCGCAGCAATAGATAGTGTCAATGTTGCCTTCAAGGGCTGAATGGTGTGTCACAAGTCCGTGTTCACCCATTGATCCGTCTTCCGTGGACACATGCACAGTGCCTATGGCTGCGAAATCGTCTAGTTCGAGCAGATCGGCGGCCGAGCGTGCGCCGAGCAGAAATTCCGGTTTGTGTCCGGCCTCTTTGAGCTTGCGCCCGAGATAGAGTAACGGAGCCACACCGACACCTCCGCCTATCAGCAGCAGACGTGAGCCGGATGCCACATCAAGAGAGAACCCGTTGCCGAGCGGCAGCAATATATTGAGTTTGTCACCCTCTTTGAGAGCCACAAGAGTTGAAGTGCCTTTGCCGGCCTTGCGTATGAGCAGGTCTATCGTGTTCTGATCATAATTTACATCATTGATAGAGATGGGGCGGCGCAGAAAGACACCGGGGGTGTTTGCTGCCACCTGCACAAACTGGCCCGGAAGTATGGCCGGGAGCATCGAGCCGTCGGCCGGGGCGAGTGTGAGACGCGAATACATGTCGTTATATCGCGTCATGCGTGTGATTATAAAATCGTTTACCTGTTTCACTGTGATATGGTTAGTATATCGTGGTTGGCTTATAAAAATTCTTTGGCTCTTGCCGGGTCTACTCCGAGCTCGATGGCCTTGCTGGCATCTTTGCGGGCGTCATCCGGCCTGAAATGCATTTTGTTGAGTGCTGCTCTGTAAAGATACAGTTCGCCGTCATCCGGTGCAAGTTCAAGTGCTGCGGCTATATCGTCGGCGGCATCCTGAAGATTGCCCGTCATGAGATAGCAGTATGCACGGGCCCCGTAATATTCCGGCTCTTTCATAGTGCGGAGTATTTCGGTATAAAAAGGTATGGATTCCTCATATTCACCAAGCGAACTATGCATGGTCGCCTGTGCTATGAAGGCCTCGTCGGATGACGGATAATGCTTGGTGAGATAGTCAAAATCGGTTTTTGCGACATCAAACATCCTGTGCTTCAACGCCAATAGCCCGTGATGATAACGAGCTGTGATATAGGTTGAGTCAAGTTGCATTATGCGTCCGTAATCGTCAAACGCTTCCTGCTCATGTCCCATTGCGGTATATACTTTTGCCCGGTTGGCGAGAATGGTCACGCTCGACGGAGCGATACTCAGTGCGCGATTGAACGATTCGATGGCCAGCGAGTCAAGACCGAGATTATAGCGCACCATGCCGAGATTGCTGAGCAATAATACATTGCCCGGATTTGCCGGCTCTGAATCAATGGCATTTTGCAGTAATGATGCAGCCTCTATCCATTTCCCGTCGGCACAGGCCTTGTCGGCTTTTTCCACGAGATCAAGGTAGGGGGTGTCGGCAAGTATCCATGACGGTATCATTGTCATGAATGTGAGAAGCAGGATTTTATGCCACATCATTGGTCGGTGGTTTTTGTGCGGTAGTCGCGTGGCGACATGCCTGTCAGATGTTTGAAATATTTGCCGAAAAATGATTGGTTGGCAAAGTTAAGTTTCGCGCTTATCTCCTGGATATTAAGGCCCGTGGAGCGCAGCAGCAGTTTGGCCTCGAGGATTACTCGCTGGTCAATCCACTCTCCGGCAGTCTTGTCACTGATTTCTTTCAATACAGCCGATAAATGCTTGGAGGTCACAAACAATTTGTCGGCATAGAAACTCACCGACCGCTCTGTCTTGTAATTATTCTCAAGTAGCTCTATGAACTGGGCCAGAAGTTCTTCGCGACGTGATTTGTGTACCGATTTCTTTACACGGGTGGAGTAAATACCCAATGTGTTGTAAAACAACACCTCACATAGCGACCCGAGGGCCATCGACTGATAGGGACGGCTGGGATTGGACAAGTGGCGGCAAAACAGGTCATAGATCAGTTTCAGCGACTCGATTTCCTCTTCGGTGACATTTATTATCGGGTTAGAGACAAATCTTAGACTGTAAGGCACCACATAGCGCATCGACGGGAGCAGTTGGTTGAGCTTTTCCTGTGTGACTGTGATGAAAAATCCGGCAAAATCCTCAGCGACTTTACATCCTGATATAAGATGTCCGGGTCTGAGCACCAGAATGTCGTTTTGATGTACTATGCGTGTCTCAACGTCAATGGTCGCGGATATTGAGCCGGCCGTGCACACCACCATGAGCATGCGGTCAAGACGTGTGGGAAACGTGATAAAGGGTATTTCAGTCAGTGACTGAAATACCGCAATATCACGTTGTGGGGATATTAATGGGGAGTTTTGCTCCATTAACTTAACGGGTTAGTCCTGAAATTCGATGAGGGGTGCATTGGTGCTTACCACATCGCCTTCGCTTACAAGGACGCGCTTCACCACATCGTCCTTTTCTGCTTCCACATCATTTTCCATCTTCATTGCCTCATATACGAGCAACAGATCGCCTTTCTTCACAGTCTGGCCGTCCTTCACGTTGACCGAGATGATGCGTCCGCCCATTGGTGCGACGAGAGTCGGGCCGGTGATAGGCTCGGTGGTTTCTTCTTCCACGACTTCGGCTACAGGTGCCGATGCGGCTTCATCCTGGCGGCGTGCCTCATACTCTTCGGCGCGGCGTTTGCGCAGGAATCCGTTGGCTACCGAGGGAAGAAGTTCAAGCAGAAGCATTTCCTCGTTGTTGGATGCAAGAGGCATGCCACCCATATCTTCGAGCACAGGATTCTGAGGTCTCTTGTATGACGATACATCATAGGCTTTTTCCTCAGGCGAGCCGGTGATTTTTTCGCGGAATGTCGGGTCAATGGCTACCGGAGTCTTGCCATATTCACCCTTTACGAGCGAGATGAACTGATTGTTGGTGGTCGTATAGTCCGGCTTGCCGTTCTTGCGGTCGAGGGCCACAAGTACAGCCTGGCTACCTACAATCTGGCTGGTGGGAGTCACGAGAGGTATCAGACCGGCGTCGCGACGCACCATGGGGATGAGGCGCATGGCATCTTCGAGCAGGTCTTCGCTCTTGAGCTGCTTGAGCTGGGCCACCATGTTGGAATACATGCCGCCCGGCACCTCGGCGTTCTTGACAAGTTCGTTGGGCTTGGGGAAGTTGAAGTAGGCCTCAATCTTGTGGCAAGTCTCGAGCAGGCCCTCTTCGTCGTCGGCAAAAGCAAACTGTATTGCCGTATCAAACAATGCTGCCACTTCTGCGGGCAGAGTATCGTTTAGCGGGTCAAACTCAATGGGCATCTTGTCGCGATTGAGGTCAAAGTCGGCAAGTGCTTTGCGTGCGTTGAACAGTTCCTTGCGTATGCGTCCTACGGCCTCCATGTTGGCTTCGACTTCTACGCCCAGACGCTGGCAGAAGATGTAGATGAGTTCGATGGCGGGAGCGGCTGAACCTCCTCCAAACCACCAGATATTAGTGTCAAGGATGTCCACACCCTTGATGATGGCCATGAGCGATGATGCGAGACCGTAGCCGGGTGTGCAGTGAGTATGGAAGTCGACAGGAACTTTCACCGCCGACTTTAGGGCTGATATGATTGATGCGGCCCGCAAGGGATTCACGAGACCGGCCATGTCCTTGAGTGTGATGATTTTCGCACCAAGAGCCTCCATGGCCTTGGCTTTACTTACGAAATAGTCATCGGTAAATATCTTTTCCGGCTCTTTGGGCTTGTTGCCAAACATCGACTTGAGTTTGCCCATAAATCCCGAGGGCTGCTCGGGGGCCTCGGCTTTGGGGTCGACGGTGTAGCATACGGCACCGTCAGCTATACCGCCGAGCTGATTGATGAGACGTATCGACTCGCGCACATTGTCAATGTCATTGAGCGCGTCAAAGATACGCATTACGTTCAGACCATTGTCGATAGCTTCTTTGTAAAATCCTTCAAGCACCGAGTCAGGGTAGGGTACGTAGCCAAACAGGTTGCGTCCACGAGAGAGAGCCGACAACAGTGCCTTGGGATGCTCGCTCTTTGAGTCCATTGCTTTGGAGACGATGCGGAGTCGGTCCCAGGGCGACTCGTCAAGGTAGCGCATCACCGAGTCAGGTACTGCACCGCCCCATACCTCCATGATATAGAAGTGGGCGTCCTCATAATAAGGGAGCAGTTTGTCGATAGTCTCCTGGTTCATGCGGGTTGCAAACAGGGACTGCTGACCGTCACGTAATGTCAGGTCGCGAATCTTCAAAGCGGGTCGTGTTAGTTTTGCCATGATTGATTACTTTGGTTGAAACTTTTGGCAAAGATACATGTATTATTTTAATTAATGAAATTTTTCTTTAATTAATTTAACTGTAATTTTACCACTATTTTTTACCTCGGTTATCTTATGTAGGGATTAGTGTTTCTTTCATGTCCGACCGATGTCTCTGGACCGTGTCCGGGAAGGATTGCTGTGTCATCAGGCAGAGTCAGGAGTCGTTGGCGTATCGAGTTGACAAGTGTCATGAAGTCACCTTTCGGGAGGTCGGTGCGGCCGATGGAGCCTTTGAGAAGAGCATCTCCTGTAATCACAAACTTTGATTCCGGACAATACAAGGCTATGCTTCCCGGCGAATGGCCCGGCACTGCGATTACGTCGATAGGCTCCTTGCCAAGATAGAGGCGTTCTCCATCTGAGAGCTCTACATCAAGCCCGTGGTTTTTGGCACGGACCGGTATGTGAAATCTTGCTATCTGCTCTTCAAGTGACCGGCCGAGAAAATCGTCCTCGCGGTTGGCTTTGATATCCAGCCCATATTTGTTTTTGATATATTGGTTGGCAAATATGTGGTCAAGATGCATGTGGGTGTTTATGAGATGAATCGGCTTAAGATGTTCACGCTCGATAAACGACTCGACAGCCTTGAACTCCGCATCATCGGTCATGCCCGGGTCTACTATAGCTGCTTCACGCGACTCCGGGGCCCACATTATATATGTGTTTACTCCGAAAGGGTTTACTACAAATCGGCTTACTTTCATGACAAACGGTGTTACAGCTCTACGTATATAAGATCTTTGGTCGTAAAATATTCCTGTGGAAAGTAGTCGCTCAGAGGCACGTCAATGAGCGGCTGGCTTACACGGCCAAGCTCCGAACGGAGGTCTCCGCCTTTCAGGCATATCAGACCGTTGGGCATTTTGTTGACAGATTTTGTGGAAATGTTGCGGCGTATGAGCTTGATAAGTTCCTCAAGTTGCATCACGGCACGTGACACCACGAAGTCAAATTTCTGATGGCACTCTCCGCTGTCGCCATGTTGAAATGTGACGTTTTTAAGCCCGATGGATTCAGCTATCGACTGGGCCACCTTTATTTTTTTACCTATGCGGTCAATGAGGTGAAACTTGCACTCGGGCCATAATATAGCCAGAGGGATTCCCGGGAAACCACCGCCTGTGCCGAGATCAAGAAATGTCGTGCCGTCCACAGGGGTGATGAATTTGCCTATCGACAGAGAGTGTAGTATGTGATGGACATACAGGTTGTCTATGTCCTTGCGCGATATGACGTTGATTTTCTCGTTCCACTCGGGATAGAGATTGCCCAGAGCCGTGAACTGTTGCTGTTGTTCGGCGGTTAAATAGGGAAAATATTTGAGTATTTCTTCCATAAGATGGTTGTGATGTCTTTATCATACAAAGATAGCTCAAATTTCGAGTAAAAATGACTACTTTTGTCAAAAAGTTTTTCACACAATGGTAAAAATAGGAAGATACAACAAGTTGCGGGTGGTCAAGAATGTCGATTTCGGGGCTTACCTTGACGGTGGTGACGGAGTGGAGATTCTGCTCCCGGCACGATATATCGACGCTCCGCTCCATCCCGACGATGAGATAGATGTATTTATTTACAAGGACAATGAGGGGCGGCTCATAGCCACCACTGAGCATCCTTATGTCCAGGTGGGCGAGTTTGCCTTTCTTCAGGTAAATGATGTCAACCGCATGGGGGCTTTTCTTGACTGGGGACTCATGAAGCAATTGCTCGTGCCGTTCAGCGAACAGACGGTCAAACTGTCCCGCGGTATGGTGATACCTGTCTATGTCTATCTTGACGATGCATCCCAGCGTGTGGTGGCTTCGGCTAAGCTCGACCATTTTCTTGGCAACACTATCCCCGACTATGCCATAGGTTCTCCGGTCAAGGCATTGGTATACAAGCGTACGGATGTTGGCTACAAAGCCATTGTCGATGATAAGCATCATGGCATGTTTTATGAAAGTGACCTTTACAAGCCGCTTGAGATAGGAGAGGCTGTGACAGCTTATGTGAAGCGAGTGCGTGAGGACGGCAAGATTGATCTTCTGCTCCATGGCGCGCATGACGGCAGGGTGGAAGCTCTCGCACGTGCTGTCATGGCACGTCTTGACCGTGAACCTGACGGTTTCCTGCCGCTATGCGACAATTCTTCTCCCGAAGCGATAAGGGAGACTTTCAGTTGCTCCAAAAAAGATTTCAAAAAAGCAATTGGCTCGCTCTATCGCGAACACCGCATCGAAATAACTCTGGGTGGGATAAGGAAAGTTTAAAGTTAAGAGTTTAAAAGTTTAGAGGTAAACAATATTGCGTTATTTGCCATATATGGAAAAGCAATTTCCACATTAAAACACGGCAAAAAAGCAATATTGTTTACCTCTAAACTTTATACTTTAAACTCTAAACTCTAAACTCTAAACTCTAAACTCTAAATCACTTAGCTGTCAGGCGTAACACTCGTGAAGAGTAGTCGGTGTTTTTGTGATAGTCCACCTTATAGGTGAGTGGCATTTCGAGACCGTTTGACATCAGGTAACGTCCGGTGAACGATTTGCCCTCAAAAGGCAATGGCTCGTTGTCAATGCGGTTGAGTTCTGTAACAGTATACATCTTGTCCGGGTCAAGACCGGCCATCGGTATGCGCGGGAGTTGCTGTCCCATGAATGTCTCTATTTTCCACCAGTAAAACACGGCATCATCCTTCTCGGGCGTCACATACATCAGAGATGCGACACCTTTTTTATCATAAGGAGATTGCAGACGATAAAGGTCGCCAAACTGTACGATGGGACGTATGGCTTTATAATCGTTGATAGCCTGACGGCATATGGCCTTGTCTTCGTCGTTCATGTCGCGGGGCTGCATTTCAAGCCCAAGTCGGCCACTCATGGCTACATCTGCGCGAAATTTGGTGGGAATACGGCGGAATGTCTGGTGATTGGGCGATGCTGAGATATGAGAGCCCATTGCTATCGCGGGGAAGAAGTAACTTGTGCCCCACTGCATATACACACGTTGCAGAGCATCGTTGTTGTCCGAGCACCAGAACTCGTCAAACCACGGGAGTATGCCCCAGTTGACACGTCCGCCGCCACTTGCACAGGCCTGTATGGTCACGTCGGGATGAGCCTCGCGTATGCGGTTGAGTGTTTTTATAAGCCCGTTGTGATAATCGATATATAGATGTGACTGGTTGTCGGCGGTCAGATATTGCGAGCCATGCTCCATGATTGGAGCGTTGGCATCCCATTTGATATAGTCTATCTCGGGATATTTGGTCATCAGTGTGTCGACCACCGTAAACACTATATCCTGCACTTTCGGATTGGCCATGTCGAGCACAAGCTGTGTGCCGCCACGCCCCTTTACTACCTCTCGGTTGGGTGCCTTTATAATATATTCGGGGTGTTTTTCGTAAAGCTCGCTGACGGTATTGGTCATCTCAGGCTCAATCCAGATGCCGAATTTCACGCCGTTTTTCTTTGCAGTTTCAAGCAGGCCGTTGATGCCGTTGGGAAGTTTGTTGGTATCAACGACCCAGTCGCCAAGTGTCGAATTGTCAACGTCGCGCGGATATTTGTCGCCAAACCATCCGTCGTCCATAACAAATAGCTCACCGCCCATCGAGGCGATGTCTTCCATCATGCCGGCCATAACCTCCTCATTGATATTGAAATATACTCCTTCCCAAGAATTCAGGAGCACTTTGCGCTCTTTGTCTCCGGCATGCAGGCGATATTTGCGTCCCCATTTGTGGAAATTGCGGCTCACACCCGAAAGTCCTTCGTCGGAATATGTGAGTGCCAGCTCGGGTGTAGTAAAAGTCTCCCCCTTTTTCAGATGATACTCTGAATTTTCCTCGTTTATACCGGCAAACAAGTGGTGAAAGGTGGTGTCGTCAGTATCGATAAATAGCTTATAGTTGCCCGGATAACAAAGAGCGGCACCGATTACACGGCCGGAGTTTTCGCGGGGTTTTCCGTCGAGCGACAGCATTATTTCACCGTGTGAAGTGTGCGAGTTGCGCAATCCGTCCTTATTTTTAATCATTCTTACTCCATGTGGCAGAGGCTCTTCGGTGAGATTAGCCTCGTCGGCCCATGTGCCGTAGAGCGAAGATAGCCACACGTCACCATATCGCACAGGCAGATAGCCCGACATAAAACGGTTGAGAGTCACTGTACCTTTCTCGCGGTTTTTGATTTCCACCCAGGTCTCGATTACATCCTGGTCGGGATATGTGCGGTAATTGAGATTGACGTCAAACGGATATGCTTTGTCGGTCATGCATACGGTGGTCACTGAAGCTCCGTTATTTTCAGTTGATGTCTTGATGTCTGTCACAGCCACATCGGTTGTGCGGTTTCCGTCGGCATGAGTCACGCTCAGTGCTGCTTCGGCCTGAGGATAGAGGCCATATACCGGATAGGCATTGAGATTCATGCCGCCGGCATCACGCAGTGCGTCCTTGTCACGGGCGTCAAGACGGTCGCCGTAATATAGCACTTTGAGCGGACTGCCTTTTTCGGCATCAAGTATAAGTGAGGTTTTTGCTGTGGAGATATCCACCAGCTCGGCATTCATCGGCAATGTGGCCAAGAGAGCCAAAGCCGGCAATAGACAGACTCGTATTTTCATGAAATCTTTTAGGTAATTGGTTATTTTGTACAAATATAGCAAATAAGTGGAATATTATCAAGCCCGATTGCTAATATTACAAAAACATGGGTAAAAAAGTATGATTAATTGACGGCGTTTTACATTTTACGATATTGTCGCAATCGTTTTTTTACAAGAATATATGGCCACGATATAGTTCAAGAATCATGAAAAAAGACAGTGTGAGAAGTATTAAAACATTCAATCTGATCTATTTTGTCGAAAAAGGTACTTCAGATAGCAGATATAGAAGTTGTTTAAACTAATTTGATTTGTGAAATTTTTTAAGGAAAATAACGATAAAAGCGAGGAAATTCCAACCTTTCCAACTGGAGACGGTGGTATCGAAG
>NZ_CAJTCF010000015.1:0-60787 GCF_910574735.1 Duncaniella muricolitica
GCGGAAAATCTCCGCATCTAAAAATAATTCAGAAAATAAACCATCGGTTGGCTCAGTTAGCGGCTTAGCCAAGACTGAACGACCTCAAATTTTACCGAATCATTGTTATAACACATCCGGCGGTTTATGCCAGCACCGACTCTATCAGAGAGTCGTCGGCAAGATTGGGGAGCGTTACAGTAAGACCCGGAGTGCGCTCCATCTCGCG
Source organism: Duncaniella muricolitica (assembly GCF_910574735.1). Lineage (NCBI taxonomy): Bacteria > Pseudomonadati > Bacteroidota > Bacteroidia > Bacteroidales > Muribaculaceae > Duncaniella > Duncaniella muricolitica. The sequence goes on from NZ_CAJTCF010000015.1 coordinate 209, forward strand.
CTTGATGGCGTCGACCGCGCCCTGATTGCGGGCCCATGAGCGACGGGCTATACCGTTGTTGACATCCCACAGGAGCATGCGGCGTATGCGGGTGTCAGACTCGGGAGTGCCGTCGATGACCATACCGAAGCCTCCGTTCATCACTTCGCCCCAGCCTACTCCGCCTCCGTTGTGGAGCGACACCCATGTGGCTCCGCGGAAAGAGTCGCCTATCACATTGTGGACGGCCATGTCGGCACACAGGTTGGAGCCGTCATAGATATTGGATGTCTCACGATAAGGCGAATCGGTGCCCGACACGTCGTGGTGGTCGCGTCCGAGCACCACGGGAGCCGACAGTTCGCCGTTGCGGATTGCCTCGTTGAAAGCAAGCGCGATGCGTGTGCGGCCCTCCGAATCGGCATAAAGTATGCGGGCCTGCGAACCAACCACGAGATGGTTTTCGGCAGCCGACTTAATCCAGTGTATATTATCGTCGAGCTGACCGCGTATGTCGTCGGTCACCTCCTCACGCAACTGCTCAAGCACACGGGCGGCGATGCGGTCGGTGGCTGCGAGATCCTCGGGTGTGCCGGAAGTGCACACCCAGCGGAACGGACCGAAACCATAGTCGAAGAAAAGCGGGCCCATGATGTCCTGCACATAGGAAGGATAACGGAACTCGCCGTCAGCGTTCATCACATCAGCTCCGGCACGCGATGACTCGAGCAGGAAGGCGTTGCCATAATCAAAGAAGTACATGCCGGCATCGGTCAGCTTATTGATAGCAGCAATCTGACGGCGCAGCGACTCCTGCACGCGGCGACGGAACTCCTCGGGGTCATCGGCCATCATGGCGTTGGACTCCTCGAGCGACAGTCCTACGGGATAATATCCGCCGGCCCAGGGATTATGAAGCGAAGTCTGGTCGGAACCGAGGTCCACGCTCTCGCCTTCGGCAGCAAGACGCTCCCAGAGGTCGACCACATTGCCGAGATAGGCCATCGACACGGCACGGCCTTCGGCTCGGGCCTGACGGATGCGCGGCAACAGTTCGTCGAGCGAGTCATACACCTCGTCGACCCATCCCTGCGCGTGACGTTTCTCCACGGCTTTGGGATTGATTTCGGCAACCACGCTCACGACTCCGGCTATATTTCCGGCCTTGGGTTGAGCCCCCGACATGCCGCCGAGACCCGACGACACAAAGAGCATGCCGGCTGTCGACTCACGCCCCTCTGTAAAGCGGCGGCGGGCTGCGTTGAGCACGGTGATGGTGGTGCCGTGGACAATGCCCTGCGGACCTATATACATATATGAGCCGGCTGTCATCTGACCATACTGCGACACTCCGAGAGCATTGAGACGCTCCCAGTCATCGGGCTTGGAATGATTGGGGATGACCATACCGTTGGTCACGACTACGCGCGGAGCCTCCTTATGAGAGGGGAAGAGGCCGAGCGGGTGGCCCGAATACATGACGAGAGTCTGCTCGTCGGTCATCTCGGAGAGATATTTCATGGTGAGCAGATACTGTGCCCAGTTCTGAAACACAGCTCCGTTGCCGCCATAGGTGATAAGCTCGTGAGGATGCTGAGCCACGGCCGGATCAAGATTGTTTTGAATCATCATCATGATGGCAGCAGCCTGACGCGACCTGGCGGGATATGCGTCAATGGGACGGGCATACATATCATAGGTGGGACGGAAACGATACATATATATACGTCCGTAGGTGTGAAGCTCCTCTACAAATTCCGGAGCAAGCTCGGCATGCAGAGCAGCGGGGAAATAGCGGAGCGCATTACGCAGAGCCAGCCGCTCCTCCTCGGGAGTGAGTATGTGTTTACGGCGCGGTGCATGGCTCACCGACTCGTCACGTTCGCGACGAGGGGGCAGGATGTCGGGTATACCTTGTATAATCTGATTCTTGAAATCTGATGTCTCTGATGTCATATTTTGAGTTATATTATTTTTCATGTTAGATTTTCTCTTCCACAACCTTCAATACCGAAGCCTCGAGAGTCTCGGCCTCGGCGGCAATAGCCTCGGCGCGTGCCACGAGCGAGTCAGCAAGCTCACGGTCTTTGAGACCGGCGGCATTGATTTTGACGTTAAGCAGCGCACCACGGACTGCGGCACGGGCGGCAAGCGCACCGACACCTGCATCGCTCACCGACGCGGGATTGCCCTGCTCGGCCATAAGCTGTGCGAGGGGAAATACCTTTACGGCCTGCTCCATCGTGCGCAGAGGCACACGGGTGGCATACTCGGTGGCACGTTCCATAGCCTCGGCACGGGCGGCTTTCTCGGCATCTGTGCCCTTGGGCATGGCAAAGACAGCCATTATGCCGTTGAAGGCCTGTGTGTCCTCATCTACCAGAGCCAGGAGTGAGTCAACAAGTGTACGGCCCTGCTCGGCTACATCTGAAAACTCGCGCCAACGCTCATCCCAACCGGCTTTGTGGGCCGAAAGATTGGCCACCATAGTGGCAAGCGCGCCGCCGAGTGCACCCATATAGGCCGAGATGGAACCGCCGCCGGGAGCGGGTGACTCAGATGCAGTCTCGTCGGCAAACTCGCGACATGTCATGTCGACAAGTTTCTTCGCCCCGTCATTGGAGGCTATCATATATTCGATAATCTTTTCGCTTGGCTCGAAAGGCTTGAGTTCGTCAAGGCCCATCGACTTGACAGCCATGCGTATGATTTCGCTTTCGGGAATACCTGTCGACCGCTGCTGCTTGTGGAGGAAGTGGCGTCCGGCATCAACAATCGCGCTCTTGGGCACAAGACCTACAATCTCGGTGCCTGTCACCCGTATACCACGCTCGTTGGCCGCACGGCACACCTCGTCAAAAGCCACATGGAGAGGGGTGGTGGAGATGTCGGTAATATTCATCGACACCTGCGCGATGCCATACTCGTCGATATACCATCCGATGGCCTTGGTGCAGGGAAGGGTGCCGGGTATGGTTATTGTCTTGCCGTCGGCATCCTTCATCGGTTTGCCGTTGGGCTTGCCGCCTTCGCGCATCGGGCGACCCTTCTCGCGCACGTCAAACGCGATGGCATTGGCACGGCGCGTAGAGGTCGTATTGAGATTGAAATTCACAGCAATCAGGAAGTTTCGGGCTCCTATAGTGGTCGCACCTGTACGTGCGGCACGCTCGTCAAACGGACGGTTGCCGAAATCAGGTCCCTCGGTCTCCGAGCCCATACGGTCGGCCAGTCCCTCATATTCACCCTTGCGGCACACGGCAAGATTCTTACGTTCGGGACGGAAAGCGGCCGCCTCATAGCAGTAAACAGGGATATCCAGCTCCTCGGCCACCCTTTTGGCCAACTGACGCGACAGTTCGGCACACTCCTCGAGCGTAATGCCGCTCACAGGCACAAAAGGACACACATCAGTGGCACCCATACGCGGATGTGCTCCATGATGCTGACGCATATCTATAAGTTCGGCGGCTTTCTTTATGCCCTGAAAGGCAGCCTCAAGCACATCCTCGGGCAAACCTACAAATGTGACCACCGTGCGGTTGGTCGCTTCACCGGGATCCACGTCAAGAAGACGCACAGCCGAAGCATCCGTAATAGCATCGGTAATTTGCTTAATCACATTCTTGTCACGTCCCTCACTGAAATTGGGCACGCACTCAACCAGCCTGGTTTTCATAATTACTGTATTTATTTGTATTCGGTTATTAGACTTATTGACGCAAAGGTAATAAATTTCAGCAGTATTTTTCCGCGTCAAAACAATGTTTTTTAACAGCATCCCGATAAAAAATAAATAAAAAATAAATATTCCCGAAAACAGTGCGAAAAAGAGTTTTTTTCTTAATTTTGCTTTTTCAAAAAACATCTGTCATGGATTACAACCAATATCTGACAAAGGCCATGCAATGGGCCAAGGAAGCCGGCGATGTGACGCTGCGCTACTTTAGAAATCCCGAACTGAAATCGGTGACCAAGCAGAATGATTTTGATGTATTGACCGAGGCCGACAAGGCTGCCGAAAGGATTATAATGGACAATATACGACGGGAATTTCCCTCCCACTCCATACTTTCGGAAGAGAGCGGCACGACTACTGTCTGCGACAGCGAATGGCTGTGGGTGATAGACCCGCTCGACGGCACTACCAATTTCAAGCAGGGACTGCCGGTCTACTCCATTTCCATCGCTCTGCAACACAACGGCGAGACTGTGGCCGGAGTAGTGTATGCCCCTTATCTCGGAGAGATGTTTCACGCGGCAAAGGGTTCGGGTGCATTTCTCAACGGCCACCGGCTGCATTGTGGTCAAAACGACAGACTGTCAACCATGGTCGTAGCCACCGGCATGCCATATGACCGCGACCGTCATCCCGACAACAATCTCGACAACATCGCGAGAGTAAGCATGCAGGTCAGAGGCATACGGCGCATGGGCTCGGCTGCTATAGACCTCGCCTACACGGCCGCCGGGTATTTCGACGCTTACTGGGAACTTAATCTTAATCTATGGGATATAGCCGCAGGTGCTCTGATGGTACAGGAGGCCGGCGGTGAGGTCGAGTCGATACGCTCCGACCGCAACCATTCGATCATGGCCGGCAGCCGGACCTCACTTAATGTATTCAGACCTCTGATAAAATAGCATTGTTTCGTATCATATCGTATCGTTTACCGACACTGAAAAAATCAAAGTCGGATGGCAAGCTCTTCGTTACCATCCGATTTTGATTTTTTCAGTCTTAAAGCACCTGCTCATGGAGCCACTTCTCAAGCTCTCCGGTCCATTGACGCTTATACTTGAAGCTGTCACGGAATCCCCATCCATGGCCACCGACCGGATATATGTGCATTGCGGCCGGGACTCTGTTGGCAATCAATGCATTGTAATAATTGATAGAATTGGCCGGAGGAACGGCCCGGTCGTCAGACGAGAGCATGATGAATGCCTGGGGTGTCGACTTGCTGACATGAAGCTCGTTGGAATACTCCTCCTCAAGAGCTTTGCCGGCATCCTTGCCGAGAAGATTATTGCGCGAGCCCATGTGGGTCACAGCAGGATCCATCGAGACAACAGGATAGAACAACACCTGGAAATCAGGACGCGAGAGCGAATCGGGATAATGTGTGGCGAGTGTCGAAGCGAGATGTCCGCCTGCCGAGGCTCCCATTATGCCGATTTTCGACGGGTCAACGCCCCACTCTCCGGCATGGCTGCGCACCAGACTCACGGCTCGGGCCGCATCTTCGAGAGGTACATTGCTGCGCTGCTTGGGTATACGGTATTTGAGCACGACGTAAGTCACTCCCTGGGCGTTGAACCACGGAGCCATGTCGTGTCCCTCGTGAGCGGCGGCCTGATGGCTGTAACCTCCGCCAGGACACATCACGACGGCCACTCCGTTAGGCTTGGCCGGACGATAGACGGTCATGCCCGGCTCGACCGACAGGTCAGACATATCTATATGCCGGTCGCGGGCCTCGGGATTGCTGAACAATATCTCGATTTTTTCCTGAGCTACGGACGTGAGTCCCATCGCAGTCAGTATCATAAACATTATTTTTCTTATCATGGCATGATTGGTATAAAAATGGTAATTAAGAGGGTTTAATACAAATGTCGGTCGAAAACACTCTCTAACGCTTGCGTGGCTTGAGCTTGAGTGTGTCAAATCCGTTGCCCCACACGCCGCGCACGTCACAGTCAGTGATATAGGCCGTCGGGTCGACTTCGTGCACTATATGGAATATCTCGGCCGTATTGTACTGGCGACACCATACGAGCAGCAACACGCGGTGCGCGCCGGTCCAGTAGCCGTGAGTGTCGATGGTCGAGACACCGCGCCCTGTCTCGTGGGTGATGCGATAGGCTACCTCCTCCCACTTGTCAGAAAGGATGAAAAACTGGATGGTCTGCTTGTCGGCCACGATAAAACGGTCGGCGATATAGGAGTAGACAAATATGGCCACCCAACCGTAGATTATAGTCTCGGTGCGGGCTTGTATGCGGGCCTCCATATCGCCGTCAAACGGCAGAAAAAACGATGCGGCGACAATAGACATGTCCACAATCATCATGGTGCGCCCGACACTTATCGAACTCACGCGCTCCATCACCGCCGCGATTATATCAGTGCCGCCGGTGGTGCCGTTATGGCTGTAATAGATGCCGATGCCTACACCGAGCAGCATAGCTCCCATAAGCACACTCATAGTCATGTCGCTCACAAGCGGGGGACGCGACACAAAATATCCTTCCATCGCTCCGATGACAAGCGACAGCACGGTGAAGCCAAACACGGTCTTGATGACAAAATTTCGCCCTATGTAACGGAATGCGCACAGCAGCAACAACAGGTTGCTGCAATACATGGCCACCGCCACCGGGATGCGTTCGCCCGAGAAATAGTACACTAATGTGCCAAAACCCGACATCCCCCCGATCACGACATAGTGAGGGAGGATGAAAACGGTAAATCCTACGGCATATATCAATATGCCGAGGATTATGTAGAAATAGTCGCGTCCGCTGAGGACAAGTCTATTGCAGGCCCTTAATATGTTCATTATGTTTATTCTTTGGGATGTCGTATCTCGGTGTCAAGTCTGTCAGCCCCGGGTGTATAGGAGACATATATCTCGTCGCCCGGCTTGACATTGTCCTCGACAATAAGCTCGGCCAGCGTGTCCTCAAGATACTTTTGGATAGCTCTCTTGAGCGGACGCGCGCCAAACTGTGCGTCATATCCCTTGTCGGCCACAAAATCACGCGCTTCGTCAGAGACAGTGAGCTTATAGCCGAGCTGCTCGACTCGCTTGTAGAAGCCGGCCAGCTCGATGTCGATAATCTTGAATATCGACTCGCGGCTGAGGGGGTCGAACATCACAATATCGTCGATTCGGTTGAGAAACTCAGGGGCAAAGGCTTTGTTGAGAGCCTTGCGTATCACTCCCTGGCTCACCTCACGGTCATCGGCCGGACGGGTATTGAATCCTATGCCGCCGCCGAAATCCTTGAGCTGACGCGATCCGATGTTGGACGTCATTATGAGAACCGTGTTCTTGAAATCAATCCGTCGGCCGAGCGAGTCGGTGAGACGCCCCTCGTCCATGACCTGGAGCAGAAGATTGAACACGTCGGGATGTGCCTTTTCTATCTCGTCGAGCAGTACGATGGAGTAAGGATGACGGCGCACCTTTTCGGTAAGCTGTCCGCCCTCCTCATAACCGACATATCCCGGAGGCGCACCGACAAGACGCGACACCGTAAACTTCTCCATATACTCGCTCATGTCGATACGTATCAGCGAGTCGGACGAGTCAAACATATACTCGGCCAGCTTCTTGGCCAGGTGGGTCTTGCCGACACCGGTAGGTCCGAGAAACAGGAATGTGCCGATAGGCTTTGCAGGGTCCTTCAGACCTATGCGGTTGCGCTGTATAGCCTTGACAATCTTCTCTATGGCATTGTCCTGACCTATTATCTGCGCCTTGATAGCCGGAGCCATCTCGCGCAGACGCTTACCTTCGGCCTGGGCTATGCGCTGGACGGGCACGCCGGTCATCATGGCCACAACCTCAGCCACCTTGTCCTCATCGACAGTCTCGCGCATGGTGGCGAGTTTCTCCTGCCACTCGGCATTGGCCGTGTCGAGCTGCGCCTTGAGCTGCTGCTCACGGTCACGATAGGAGGCGGCCTTCTCAAAGTTCTGAGCCTGGGCGGCACGTAGCTTCTCGGCAGCGGCCTCATTGATCTCCTGCTCAAGCTCCTCGATGGCGGCCGGCACAGCGATATTGGTCACATGCACTCGGCTACCAGCCTCGTCCATGGCATCAATAGCCTTGTCGGGGAAATTGCGGTCACTGATGTAACGTTCGGTGAGCGACACACACGCGTCGAGAGCCTCGGGTGTATATATTACATTATGGTGGGACTCATACTTCTCGCGTATGTTGTCGAGAATCACACGCGTCTCCTCGGGAGTGGTCGGCTCGACCATTACCTTCTGGAAACGACGCTCGAGGGCACCGTCATTCTCAATGTTCTTGCGATATTCGTCGATCGTCGTGGCACCTATACACTGTATCTCACCGCGTGCAAGCGCAGGCTTGAGAAGATTGGCGGCATCCATCGAGCCGGCCGCATTGCCGGCACCGACTATGGTGTGAAGCTCGTCGATAAACAATATCACATTCTTGTTTTTGGCGAGCTCGTCAAGAATACCCTTGACACGCTCCTCAAACTGTCCGCGATATTTCGTGCCAGCTACAAGCGAAGCCATGTCGAGCGACACCACACGCTTGTCAAAAAGTATGCGCGACACCTTGCGGCGCACGATGCGGAGAGCGAGCCCCTCGACAATGGCCGACTTGCCCACTCCCGGCTCACCGATGAGCACCGGATTGTTTTTCTTGCGACGGCTGAGTATCTGGGCGAGACGTTCGATTTCGACATCACGGCCCACCACAGGGTCAAGACGATTGTCCTCGGCAGCCTGTGTCATGTCATAACCATACTTATCGAGCATCGGAGTGTCCGATCCGCTCCGACCACCAGTACTCTGCGGCTGACGCGTACGGGCTGCATTCTCGCGGCCTGACGGAGCTCCTGAAGCGGGAGCTGAATCCTCGTCTTCATCCTCCTCGTCATCCCCGTCACCCTGCAGACTCATGGGCCTGTCGGCTCCGGCCGACAGCATACGGTAAAGCGACTCGTATGTCACTCCGGCACGTCGAAACGGTTCCATGAAAGCCGAGTTCTGGGCATCAGAGTTATGAAAGATAGCCAAAAGCAGATGTACCGTATCGACCACATTGCTCTTAAGCATGCGGGCCTCGAGCACGCTTAGTTTGATAATACGGCTGGCAAGGTCGCTGAGCGACACATCGGCCACAGCCACATTGCCCGTATAACCGCTCTCGGCGGCGGCATTGAAGAGGTCGCGGTCAAGAGTCTCCTGCAACTGTGCTACGGGACTGCCCTTTGAGGCACGGTCCACGAGCGCGGCTGCCTCCGACTCCTTGTCGGAAATTAGCGCGAGCAGCAGATGCTCGGGCATGACATAACGACTGTTATGACGCGCGGCGACCGCCGGGGTCGAATTGACCGTTTCCTTAAATTTTTGTGAATATACTGTTTCCATCTATTGTCCTTTGTCAAAAATTTAGTGATGAGTGTTATGTCTTTTAACTATAACAAAAACCATGCCAAAAAGTGCACCTAAAAACATTTTTTTGAAAGTTTACGACCGCTCAACACTTTCTCCTCGCAAATATAACACTTATTTTGTGATTTCACGCTTTTTTACTAAAACGACTTAAGGGCATCATATAGCCTGTGGACCGGGAGCCCCATCACATTATAGAAACTTCCGGTAATGCCACATATGGCAGCAGCACCTATCCATTCCTGAATGCCGTAGGCCCCGGCCTTGTCAAGCGGCCTGTAGCGGTCAACATAATAATCGATTTCGGCGTCAGTCAGCTCGGCAAACTCAACCTCTGACTCGGCACTGAACGTCTCACATCTCTCCGACGTCCTCACGGTGACACCGGTCACCACCGTCTGCACCCGCCCCGACAGCCTGCGCAACATGGCACTGGCATCTTCTTCGTCGCGAGGCTTGCCCAGCACTTCTCCGTCGAGTATCACCACCGTGTCGGCCGTAATTACAAGACGCCCATCCAGCTCCGCGAGCGGGAAAGCATCGGCTTTAAGACGCGACAGGTAGCCCGGCACCTGTCGGGCCGACATAGATTCGGGCACTATTTCGTCGACAGGATGAGATGTGTCGACCGTAAAACTCAGGTCAAGTAGCCCGAGCAACTCCCTGCGACGTGGCGAACCGCTTGCAAGCACCACGCTTAACCTATCAAGATTTTCAAGTGGATGAAACATATTTTTATCAATTTTCACGCAAATATAACACTAAATTCGCTATTTCACATCATCCTCTCCGGCACTCGGCTTTACATACTTTTGTTAAATCTTGTCACATTTTTAATATCTGATGCAAAAATCGCACACTTTCAGCAGAATTATACACTGTTTTTGGCTATAAGTTTAGAAAATTTTACATTTTTACTAATTTTTCTTGTTTTTTACATTTTTTATTCATTACTTTGCATCCATAGGTCAACTACACACTACAAGTGGTGGATTGCACATATATCCGCTCATCGCGAACACATCGTTATCACACCAATCATTAATATACATCAAAAAATCAAAAGCATGAAGAGAATCAGAATGCTATTAACGGCCTCATTCACTGCTTTCTGCCTGTTGTCGGGGGGGGAATAAACTCTCTTGTGGCACAGACAGTTACAGCCAGCGGCACTGAAGAATCGAAAATAAGTGTGTATCGCGGAGTCGTGATTGACGACGAAGGTGACCCACTGCCCGGTGTATCAATTACAATCGTAGGGAAAAAAGGATTGGGTACAGCAACCAATGTAGATGGTGAGTTTTCAATTCGCTACAACCAGCCCAAATGCGTCATCCAGTTCAGCTATGTCGGCATGAAGACCCAGCAGGTCAGAGCCACAGCAGGCAAGCGCATGACCGTACAGCTCGAGACTGACGCCCAGGTCATAGGCGAAGCCGTTGCCAACGGTATCTATACCCGCAACATCGAGAGCTTCACAGGTTCGGTATCGACATTCAATAGTGATGATCTCAAGATGATCAGTGCCAACAACATCCTCAAGAGTCTTTCGGCACTCGACCCGTCAATCATCATGCCCGAAAACACCCTGATGGGTTCCGACCCCAACACCCTTCCCTCGCTCACCATCAACGGTGAGATGAACCCCCAGGCACTCGCCCAGGAGTATGAGACAGACCCCAACCAGCCGCTCTTCATTCTTGACGGATTTGAAAGCACACTTCAGGCCATTAATGACCTCAACATGGACCGTATAGAGAGCATCTCTATTCTTAAAGATGCTTCGGCTACAGCCATCTACGGTTCAAAAGCTGCCAACGGTGTAATCGTTGTCGAGACCAAGAAGCCCGAAGCCGGACGTCTCCAGCTCAGCTATAACGGCTCGCTGCAATTGGCTTGGGCCGACCTCAGCGACTATAACCTCATGAACTCCGAACAGAAACTCCAGTTTGAGCTTCTGTCAGGTGTATATGGCGAACTTGACAAAAACGGCCTGCCTATGGGCGAAACCAATCGCAACAGCTATTTCAGCCGTCGTCGTCTCGTCGACATGGGCCATGACACCTATTGGATGAACGAGCCTCTGAGAACAGCAGTAACCCAGACCCACAACGTGTTCATACAAGGCGGAGACCAGTCATTCCGTTACGGAGCCGGCCTGTCATACAGCAAAAACGAAGGTGTAATGAAGGGCTCTAACCGAGATGTCATCAACGGCAATATAAACCTGACATATCGAGTTGACAATTTCAACTTCACCAACCAGACTACCATCAACAGCGTAAGTTCGGCCAATGAGACCGTTCCTTTCAGCAGATTCGCGGAAATGAATCCGTTCTATGCAAAATACGATGCTACAACAGGAGAGCCCCCAAGATATGTCTATGTCGACGGTTCAACCTATTATTGGAATCCTGTCTATGATATGCTGCAGAACAGTTTCAAAAAAGGTGATATAACGACCGTAACAAACAACTTCCAGTTTGAATGGCGTGCCACACGTCAGCTCCGCCTTCGTGGCAACCTGCAATATCAGTTACAAAAGACCACCAACGAGTCATATACATCTCCCAATGAAACATCACAGCATTCCTATACGGAGAAAGGTCTCTATTTTAACAGTAATTCCTCAGCAAACAGCTACAGCGGACGTATCAACGCCACATATGGTACAGCCATTGGCCTGCATACGATCAATGCTGTCGGCGGCATGCAGTTCTCGGAAAGAAACAATCGCTCATACTCCTTCTCTGCTCAGGGCTATACCAGTGACACTTTCTGGAATCCCAACTTCTCATCAGGATATCCGCAAAAAGGCAAACCCAGCTCGACCGACTCAAAGACCCGCAACGTCAGCTACTATGCCAACGGCAACTATTCCTATGACATGAGATACCTCCTTGATTTCAACTGGACTCTAAGCGGAGCCTCACAGTTTGGCATCGATGACCCCTTCACACCGACATGGTCAGTAGGTATAGGCTGGAATATTCACAACGAATCCTGGTTCAAGACCTCCAGTCTGATAAACTATCTCAAGGTAAGAGCATCATATGGTAACCCCGGTAACCAGAACTATGACGCAAAACTCGCTGCCTCCATCTATGAATTCTACAACGATTATTCCAACCCGTTCGGTATAGCCAACATCATATCACAGTGGGGCAACAGCGGTCTCAAATGGCAGAAGACCAATACATATAACGTCGGCTTGACAGCTACAATGTTTGACAACAGACTATCTCTCAATGCCGACTATCAGATACGTAAGACCGATCCCCAGCTCGTCCGCATCGATCTTCCCGGCTCGACCGGTGTCACATCCGCACCTATGAATATAGGCGGAACAGACAACCGCTCCATAAGCCTCTCAGCCACATTCTATATTATCAAAAAATATAATTTCAACTGGTATATAAGCGGCAACATGAACCACTATACTACCAATTATTATGGTATAGGCAACATTCTGGAACAATATAACGAAGCCGGACGAGCAAGCACATCGCTGTTGCGTATGTATGACGGAGCAAGCACCTCTGGTCTGTATGCCGTACGCTCGCTTGGCATTGACCCAGCTACAGGTAATGAAATGTTCCTGAAGAAAAACGGCACACCGACATATGAATGGAACTCTGAAGACGAAGTGCTCGTGGGCGACTCCAATCCCGATATCCAGGGTAACTTCTCTACATCATTCCTCTACAAAGGCATCACTTTTGGAGCATCATTCTCATTCAAGATGGGTGGAGATGTCACTCTCAACACTCTGATGAACAAGGTGGAAAACATCTCAGGCAGTAGCCTCAACAAAAACCAGGATGTCAGAGCTTTGACCGACCGTTGGAAACAACCCGGTGACATAGCCAAATACAAACGTATTGACGATACATCAGCATCACATATAACCACCCGCTTCATCAAGACCGAAAACACCTTTAGTTGCGGCTCAATCAATATCGGTTACCGTACATCGACAGCCAAATTCCTCAACACTATTGGAGCAACATCTTTTGACATCCGTTTCTATATGAACGACATCTTCCGCATCTCCAATATCAAGGAAGAGCGCGGTCTGAGCTATCCGTTCCAGCGTTCATGCTCCATGTCATTAGGCCTCAGCTTCTAATACTTATTCACAAAAACGAAATCTCATGAAAAAAATATTCATAACTGCTGTCACTTCAGCCCTCATGACTCTTTCGCTCTCTTCTTGTGCCGACTGGCTGAAAGTAGAGATGGAAGACAAAATCATGGAGCCTGTGCTATTCAGCAAATACACAGGATATGTATCCGCGCTCAACGGTGTATACGTCAGTCTGAACGACTACTATACTAACTCCGAGCTGACAAATATCCTTGATGTAATGGCTCAGTATTATTATGTCACCGATGACAACAACCATAAATATCGTTTGTACCAGTCTTTTGACTTCAACGACATCGGTGTAGAATCAAAGAACGAGTCGCTTTGGAATCAAGGCTATACAATCATAGCGAATACCAATACCATCCTCAACCATCTGAGTGACATCAACGACACCCCGCTCACACAGGCTCAATTCGATCTGTTGCGCGGCGAGTCACTGGCACTCAGAGCTATGTTACACTTTGACATCCTGCGCCGCCACGGAGCCATTTATGCATTGAATCCTGATGCGGAAAGCATACCTTATCAGGATGACACAAGCCGCGAAATCAAACCATTTCTTTCCAACAAGGAAGCCATGGAAAAGATTATCGCAGATCTGACCGAAGCCTCAACCCTGCTGAAAGACTCCGACCCAATTATCACAGAAGGTATAAAAGACACCCAGACCGAAGATAACGGAGTGTCCAGTTACGACATGTCATTCCGACAGCTGCGCCTCAACTACTATGCTGTACAGGGCCTTCTCGCAAGAGCATACCTCTGGATGGGTGACAAAGCCAATGCTTATAGAATTGCCAAAAACGAGATCATAGACAAGGTCAACACCGAGTCACTCCAAGTATTTCCTTGGGTTACGGCCGATCAGGTAAGCGATGACGGACGCCCCGACCTGCTCTTCTCCCCTGAAGTCATGTTCTCGCTTTACAACAACAATCGTAGGAAATTCAATGACAACACTTTCTCGAGCACTCTGTCATTAGGCAACCGTCTCACATTCTTTGGAGAGAACAAAGAAGATTCAAAAGTTGCACTTCTGTATGAATATCCTAACGATTACAGACGTAATCAATGGACTGTTGCAGAACCAACTGTGGGCTCAGACGACGACAGCACCCAGGGCACAACTCTTTGCCTGACAAAATTTGAGGATTTCAAATCAGGTGCTCTCGAAGCGACATACCGCTATATCATACCAATGATACGTATGAGCGAGATTTATCTCATTGCCGCAGAAGCCACAAGCAACAGAGAGGAAGCATTTGACCTGATTGATGAAATCAGAATTCACCGCAACTGTCCTAATCTCGACAGGACACAAAACTTTAATGATGCTCTTCTATACGAATTTGCCGGAGAAATGATCGGAGAAGGCCAGCTCTACTTCTTCTACAAACGCCGCCAGAATACATTCGTAATCAGCCGCACCGGCACTTATGACTACAGCATGCAACTCAACAACTATGTGTGGCCCATTCCGGAAGGAGAGATCAGCAAGCGTGGACAAACTGGTAAATAACGAATCAATAAGATTATCACAATGAAAAAGCTTATATATCTTGCAGGACTTCTGTCAGTCTCTATGCTTTGGAATGCCTGCTCAAAAGAGGATATCGACACTTACAGCGGTGACAACGCTCTTTATTTCGCTCAACAATGGGGCGTATCATACTGGGTAAACAACATTGACCTCAACAGCGGAAGCCGCAACCACCATCAGGCATATTCCAAAATAGGATTTGGCGGCATGATTGAAGAGGATTCACTGCTTCGTCTCAACATTCAGGCGTCCGGTTTTGTCAAGGATTACGACCGCCATTTCAGCGTTGAGGTCGTTCAAGACAGCACTACAGCCATTGAAGGGGTTGAGTTTGAATTAGTCGATCCTATTGCCGATGCTGTAATACCGGCAGGAAAAACCAATACTAAAATCAGGATACAGTTCCACAAGACCGAGCGCATGAATGACGAAAACATCATGCTTCAGCTACGCATTGTCCCTGGTGAGCATTTCGTACTGCCATTCGACGGCGATGGCTATGGCAAACTGCCGATTTATCACAGTGCTGCCGAGATGCTTAATGAATACAATCATCTCAATCTTGACCCCTCGGTCCACAATATATTCATAAACAACTTCCTCTCGTGTCCCCCCGACTGGAAAGATCGATTTATGGGTATATGGTCGGAAACAAAATTCCGCCTGTTGCTTGACCT
Organism: Duncaniella muricolitica; assembly: GCF_910574735.1. Lineage (NCBI taxonomy): Bacteria > Pseudomonadati > Bacteroidota > Bacteroidia > Bacteroidales > Muribaculaceae > Duncaniella > Duncaniella muricolitica. Next base: position 15,721 of record NZ_CAJTCF010000015.1, read on the forward strand.
GACCGAAGAGCGACTCGGATGGAATGTCGCAACATGGAACGATCCCGAGAGTATGTGGCCGCCGGCAACCAGATACAAAATGCCTCAAGCTCTGCTCGCCGACTATCTGAAAGAACAATACCAGAAAGGACGTGAATACTGGGTCTTGGATCCCGACGGCACCATGATGTGGGTTCCGGATCAGAATCTGCCATGGGGTGAGGATGCCCGACCCGAAAGCATGGAAGGTAATTAATAGTTCATCATCATAACAACCACTTCATATTATGAAATCAAAAATATATATCCCGCTCCTTGTCCTTGCAGGCTTTATGACAGCCTGTGTAGAAGACGAAGGCAGCTACACTTATACACCGGTCAATGAAATCAACATTGACGGCATTGAGGATACATATTATGGCATGGCATACAGCGATGTCATAGAGATTACGCCCAATATCACAGGTTCGGTCAAAGGTGAAGACATATCGGACTATGAGTATACATGGTATCGCTGTCGTTCCGGTCATGTTCATGACACAATCAGTCATGAAAAAGATCTTGTATGGCCTGCACAGGCTTCACCCGGTACTCATACTTTTTATCTCTCTGTAAAAGACAATGCAACAGGATATGAGAAAAACTACAGCACATCCATACAGCTCTCATCTCCTTTCTCTCGAGGCTTCCTCATATTAGGCAACCGTCCCCACACCGACAATCTGGTCGGACTTGATATGCTGGCAATTCTGAACGGCCGAAACGACACCATATATGCCAAAGATGTTTTTGACAACTCGGAGCATCAGTTGAAAAACGCAAAAGCACTTATCTATACAGGCAATATGCGTCTCAACCGTTTCTATCTTCAGACCGAAGATGCGACATACAACCCGTCATTCACCACTGAATTTGAAACTCTTGGAAAAGAATTTAACGACTTAGGTTTGATCGAATGTCTTGAACCGCACAAAGTCCCGATGAAACTGATGGATGTCGGCATGAGACAAGGCGTACACACCGCAATGCCTCTGTCATCCCTGCCACGTGCATATATTACCGAAGACCTCGCTTTCGCTCATAAAGGTACAGAGAGCATGAACCTGGCATTAAACCGTTACAGTGCCTACTCAAAGGATTATTTCAAATTCCATCCCTACCTTTTCTACAATACTCGAAAAAGGCTAAGTCACGTGACAAATGACTTCAGTAATGCCCTGACCCCGATATTATTGTATGATGTGGATTATAACTGTTTCTCCTATATGCACGGTACAGCTCTGCAGTTTACCCATATGGTGCAGGTGCAGAACACAGCTCCATTGATGCAAAACAATATCTACATGATGAACCAGCCTAACGGCCGTACAATCGTCTATGGAGAAAACGACTATTATCGCTCAAATGGCCGATGCTATGCCATTATGAAAGATAATGACGACAGATATTTCCTCTATCGTTTTGTTTTAGGAATGCCGGGGATGGGATACGTGACCCAGCCCACCATTTCCGATCCTTACGGCTGCGAGCTGAAAGTGGCTGAAATAACCAATTTCCTTCAGAGAGAGCACATGTTCTTCGCTTCCGGAGCCGCATCTCAGATGTATTACTCGGTAGGCAATACACTGTATGCCTACGACTACGTAAGCAAGAAACTCGGCAGCAAAACCTTTGACGGACACATCACATATCTCGCACCCGAGGTGTGCAGTATCCGTAACGAAATCTCACACTATTGGGTAGCGACATTTGACGGAGATAAAGGACATCTCTACAAAATGAAGACTGTTGACAACCCCAACCAGATTGAATTTATGGAACTTGAAGGACAAGACTGGGAAATCGATCTTGAAATCAAGTCTGTGCTCTGGAAAGCCGGTTCATTCTATTAATGAATAAAACCATCTATAATCCATACTAATCACATGCCCGGAAAAGTAGTAATCCACAATCTTACTTTTCCGGGCATTTTTATAGAATAATTAACTTACATAATGTTAAACCTTACCTGATTACTCAGGTCTAATATCCATATACAAATATTTTCCAGTCACTCTATTTGTAAATCAACGAATATTTACTACTTTTGAGAAGCCTTAACGAAACACCATTCATCCGATCATCACACCATTATTAAATACAACTTATGAAAAAGTTTTTTGCTACATTGCTCATGGGAGCAGCTGTACTGACAGGTTCGGCACAGACCGAGTTTCGTCACATTTCTTTTGATGAGAGTCTCGCTGCCGCCAAGCAGGAGGGCAAGCTCGTGTTTATCGACTTCTTCACCACATGGTGCGGACCATGCAAGATGATGTCATCAAAGACATTTCCCCAAAAAGAGGTAGGAGACTTCATGAACGCCAAGTTCATCCCCCTCAAGATGGACGCCGAGAACGAAGGCCTTGAGCTCGCTAAAAAATATGGCGTGACCGCCTACCCCACCTATGTAGTGATTGATGCCAACGGTAAGGAAGTAGCCAAATTCTCAGGCTACATGGACGGCACTCGTTTCATCGACAAGGTCAATGTCGCGCTCGACCCCGAACAGCAGCCAGAACGCATAAAAGCACGCTATGAAAAAGGCGAACGCACACCCAAACTCGTGCACGCCTACGCCATGCAACTTATGGAGCAACGCAAAGAGAAAGAAGGCTTTCAGGTAATTGACGACTATTTCAACACACTCAGCGACGCCGACCGTCTCAAACCCGAAAACGCCTTCATATTCACGGTCTTCACCATCGACATGGACAACGACCGCGCCCGCTTCATGGAAGCCCACCAGACAGAATTTCCCGCCGAAGTACGCAAGGATGTCGACCGCAAGCTCCAACGTCTCTACAGCGAAGTGCTCAGCTCCTACTTCTCAGGCTTCATGTTCCGTGAAGGCAAGTATGATGCCGCCGAGTTCAACAAACTCAAAGCCACTCTCGCCAAACTCGGTCTCGAAAGAGAAGAAAACAAGGTCATCTATGAATTTATCGAAAAACGCCCAGGCAGCACCGACATAGAGTATCTCGACTATATCATAGCCAACTATGACCGTCTGCCCGCCGACCGTCAGGCCAGCCTCATCTTCAACCTCGCACGTCTCGTAGCCCCCGACACACCCGAGACCAAGGCTGGTATCTCCAAATTTATCCGCTCCAGGCTCTCAACCCTCACACCCGTCGCAATCCAGTTTGCCGGACGCACACTCCAAGGCGTAGAGGAATAAACTGATTTCCCACCCACTATGTTCAAGATGAGAAAACATTCGGAATAACCAACTGATACAAAAGGACAAAAGTCGCAGGAGCAACAAAAGTTTTTTCACAATGATTATCTCATAAAACTCTTTTGTCTCTTCTGTAACTTTTGTTCTTTTGTGTACACATCCGATGCTATCTCCTATAGACCATCCACACACAATAATCATGCATTATAAATCAACCATCACCCTGGCCGTTATGCTTCTGCTCATGGCCGCCGGCGTCACATCGGTCAAAGCCGAGGACAACCTCAACTATTACGATCATGCCGCGATGGTCGAGGCTGCCACGGCCAAACTACGCGCCTATCTCAAAGCCAATCCGTCAGTCTCGGCCGACTCTCTGCGCTCCAATGTGATCAATGACCTCACCGACGGCCCCGTTGGCAAAGCCCGCGAACTCACCCCGGCTCGCAAAAAGAAACTCACCTCGGCCCAGGTCTATGACGTAGCTGTGCGCAGTTCTTTAATATTCGGCAAGATGGAGCACAGCGACTTTATCAAGTCCGACTCCGCCTACAAGACTGCATCAGCCGTAGCCCTGACACCCGACGGCATCTGCGCCACCAACTATCATGTAGTGGCTGACGTTATACTCGCAGGCTCGCTCGGACGCACCAACAAAAACGACGAGATGCGCTTTCTCATGGACTACGAAGGCAACGTCTATCCCGTCACAGCCATCCTTGCCGCCGACCCGCTCAACGACTGGGCCATAATCAAGGTCGACCCTTGCGGACATCCCCTCACCCCCGCCCCCGTCGGCGGTGACATACCTGTAGGAACTCCCGTCTACTGTCTGGCCAGCCCATCCGGATCACACTTCCATTTCACCGACGGCATGGTGTCAAACCGTACGCGCACCACCAACAAACGCACAGGCTTCACCACCTACACGCTCGAAATCACATCCGACTATGGAGTCGGAGCCAGTGGCGGACCGATATTTGACGAATGTGGCAACCTCGTGGCCCTCGTGAGCTCTACATTCTCGCTCTATGCCCAGCCCGAGCAATACCGCAACTTCCAGATGGCCTACAAAAAGACAGTCCCTGTGTTCCTCATCAAAGAATGTTTCAAATAATCCCCCTCCACGACATGAAAACCCTATTCACAGCCATAGCACTTACAGCGGCCATTTCATTCAACTGTGCGGCCCAGCAACCCGGCCGACATGGAGGCGGTCAGCAGCAACAGCAGCAGAAAAACGAGGAAATGAAGGCCAAACTCAAAGAAGAGGCCGCCGCTTATTATGCCAACGCCGACACTGCCGAATATGGCGTGCGCTACCGCTTCAAATACAAATACAACAAGGCTCGCAACCTCTCCTATGAGGAAGACCGCATGGTGCTCATACGCCCTGAGATGACGCTCGACATGAGCTATGAAGGCATGGGCGAAAACCGCTGGCGCATCAACAATCCCGACTCGCGCGGAGGCGACCCATCGCTCGCCTATCACCTCACCCCCTCCTACTATTTTTATTATCCCGAGACCGGCCGCATGGTCCAGACCTATCGCATAATCGCCGAAGAATTCAAGCTCTCCGACTCAACGTGTGCCAACAAATGGGACATCACGTTAGAGGAAAAGAAAATCGGCGAATACAACTGCCGTAAAGCCACGCTCGAGAAAGACGGACGCAAGTGGACAGCATGGTTCACCACCGATCTGCCCCACCGCGGAGCTCCGCGCACTCTTGCCGGACTCCCCGGAGTAGTGCTCGAAGCCTCCGATGCCGACGGCGAAGTATGCTGGATGTTCAACGGACTGCTTGCCGGAGAACCCGAAAGCAAGCTCTACATCAAATTTCCCGACACATTCTCACCCGTCTCACCCGAAAAATTCCCCAAGATTGTGCGCATGTTTGCCCTCTCCGACGGCAATCATCTCCAGTCGTCAGGCGTGATGGACATGCGTCAGGGCCACTATCCCGAGAAATACCGTCCCTCGACCGGCATCCACGCCCTCAACATCGACAATCCCATCGAACGCCGATAGTCCACGAGGTAAAAAACCTCAGACAAGACATAAGAGTCAAAAATCACTGCGTCGCGGTGATTTTTGACTCTTATGATATTTTATCTCCGCCATCTTTCCGCCCGCATAGAGCCAGCAACGGCTTAATTATTTTGACACGTCTGCGTTTTTTTGTAATTTTGCCATGCAAAACGCATAAAATCAGTCCGAACCCCACCCCATCGGCACGCGTTTTATCACAAGAAATAATCATCAATATTGATATGTCACAACTAATCGCAATAGTGGGTAGGCCCAACGTGGGCAAATCGACCCTTTTCAACCGCCTCACCCAGACCCGCACTGCCATCACCAACGACGAGGCAGGCACCACGCGTGACCGCCAGTATGGCAAAGTGGACTGGAACGGCAAAGAATTTTCAATCGTCGACACCGGCGGTTGGGTAGTCGGCAGCGAGGACGTGTTTGAGAGCGAAATCAACAAACAGGTACACCTCGCCATAGAGCAGGCCGACGAAATCCTCTTTGTGGTCGACTCAACCAACGGTGTTACTGACCTCGACGACCATGTAGCCGAGATACTCCGCCGGTCCACCAAGCCCGTAATCCTCGTGGCCAACAAGGTCGACGCCGGCGACTCGCTCTACAACATAGCCGAGTTCTACGCCCTCGGCCTCGGCGACCCCTACGGAGTATCAGCCGTCAGCGGCTACGGTACAGGCGACCTGCTCGACGAAGTCGTAGCAAAGATGCCCGAAAAGGATGACGACGAAGCCGCATACCTCGAGGACATCCCCAAGATATGCATCGTCGGCCGCCCCAACGCAGGCAAATCGGCGCTCGTCAATGCTTTCATGGAGCAGGAGCGTCACATCGTCACCGACATCGCAGGCACCACACGCGACTCCATCTACACACGATACAACAAGTTCGGCTTCGACTTCTATCTGGTCGACACCGCCGGCATACGCAAAAAGACCAAGGTCAACGAAGACATCGAATACTACTCCGTCATCCGCTCCATCCGTGCCATCGAGGCCTCCGACGTGTGTGTGCTCATGATCGACGCCACCCGCGGCATCGAGTCACAGGACGTCTCCATCTTCTCGCTCATACAGCGCAACAAGAAAGGACTCGTGGTTGTGGTCAACAAATGGGACCTTGTGGAAGACAAGAGCAAAGAATCGATCAAGCACTACGAAGACGCCATCCGCTCGCGCTTCGCACCCTTCACCGACTTCCCCATAATCTTTGCATCGGCTCTCACCAAGCAGCGCATATTCAAAGTGCTTGAGACTGCCCTCAACGTGTGTCAGAACCGTCAGCGCATCGTCCCCACCTCACAGCTCAACACCACCATGCTTGAGGCTATTGCAGCCTATCCGCCACCAGCCAACAAGGGCAAATTTGTCAAAATCAAATATGTGACAATGCTCAAAGGCTCACCCATACCCACATTCATATTCTTCTGCAATCTTCCCCAATGGGTCAAAGAGCCATATCGCCGTTATCTCGAAAACAAGATACGCGAAAACTGGGACTTCCACGGCACACCCATCAACGTGTACATGCGCGAAAAATAATCGCAGCCACACTTGCTGCTACATTGGTATAAATAACGAGAGATGCAACCGGTCTTCGGTTGCATCTCTCGTTATTTATACGATAATCACTCTCTATCAGAGCTCACTCTCGCCATAGCGGTGATAATCAAAACTGTCCACGTCGATATACCCGCCCGGAGCTGAAGTGGTCGAATAGTTGTATATGGCAAAACGCTGTCCCATAAACAGCAGACGGTAATCATACTTCATCTGATACTCCTTGCCTATGTCTGTCCACGACTTGCCGTCGGTGCTGTACTGACACACAGCCCTGTCTCTGCCGAGGCGGAAATCACCCTTGATGCGCAGATACAGCCTGTCACTCTTGAGTGACACCGACTCCTCATCCTCATTGTCAACAGCCATTATCACCTTGCTGCCCGGATGAAAGCTGACCTCGGTATTATGCTTCACCAGCGACTTACGGCCATCGGTCATCCTTACCGACAGAAGTGTCGAATGACCGTTGAAAGCACCAAATCCGGCCACATCGCCATCCTTCATGCCCGAGAGGTCGAGACATACAGAGCCCTCACACCCGGGACCCTCCATGCGCTGAGTCAGAGTGTTGACCGCATCATATATGCTGCCGGCCTTACGTGATGTCTTCAGCCGCAGATAGCCCGGACGTTCGGTCAGCGACCATGAAGAGTTGTCAGGACAATGATTCCACTGCCAGTGATAACCCAGAGTGTCAGCCTCAAATCCATCAGCATCCACGAGCTTGCCTGCCGTCGACAAGTCGGCCTTATATTCGATAGACAGGGGAACACGTCCGTCACTGTTTCCAAGCATCGGCCAGCCGTCAATCCAGCGACACGGCGAGAGTGTGAGCACACGGCCTACGGCTCCGCGGTCCTGGAATATTACACCCCACCATTTGCCATCGGGTGCATCGACTATAGTGCCCTGGCCCACATAGGGAAATCCTGCAAAATTGTCCTCAAGCACCACCATACGTTCATAAGGGCCGGTAATCCTGTCGGCACGGTAACACAACTGACGGCGCGGACGTCCCGAAGGCCAGTTTATGACCATGGCGTAATACTTACCGTCATGCTTTATCACACGGCTTCCCTCATGCAATCCAGCCGTCTCCTCGTCGGGACGTATCACTATCTCATCGACTCCGCCCTCTTTCACATCGCTCAGGTCGGGATTAAGTTCGGTGAGACGGATGTCGCCCGAGCCGGAAAACACATACACACGTCCGTCGTCGTCAAAAAACAACGACGAGTCATGAAAATGCCTTGGACGGCTCACCACACTCCACGGCCCGGCAGGATTCTCGGCCGTATATATGTACGATTTATACGGATGGTCGTTGGGCGAGAACAGCGCGTAAAAGCGACCGTCATGGTAGCGCAGCGATGTAGCCCATTGCCCCTTGCCATACACCGTCCCGCCATCGAGACGATAGGACGGAGTGTCTTCGAGCGTATCAAATACATAGCTTATCACCTCCCAGTTGACAAGGTCACGCGAATGCATAACAGGACATCCCGGCATCAGGTGCATGGTGGTCGATACCATATAATAATCATCCCCAACCCTTATCACATCGGGATCAGGCACATCGGCCCACATCAGCGGATTGGTCATGGTCGCTGATACTCCGCTATTGTCGGCGGCACTGACCGTCAGTATACCCGACAGCAGCATGGCTATCGGCAGCAGTCTTATTTTCATCGGTATATTGTTTTTGTATTGGATTATGTCACTGTTTATTTGTTTTTACGGCCAAGATTCATCACCGCCTCGGCATATCTGCGGCCAAGCTCACGATACCCCTCGGCCGTAAAGTGGAGTCCGTCGGGCGCACCCTTGCATCCGGCCGACGACACAACAGCCGAGTTGGGTACAGTCTCCGACAGCCTGTTGACTATCGGATTCATCGAGGCACAGAGTCCGCCCTCCTCCCCGGCAAGCATTTCACCTGCTATCAGAGGCACATTCTGCGGGTCAAGACCAAGGTCGGCTATCAGACGGTTGTAGATTTTACCCACCTTGTCGAGCCATGTGACATCGCCGGTGTTCGACTCGCCCTGGTGCAGCAATATACCCTTGATTACTCCACTGCGCTTTGCCTCACGAGCCATCCCGACAAGTCGTTTGTAAGGATTGCTGTCATACATGGCCGATGTGCCACGCAACCAGTCAGGCCCCTCAGCCAGCACCGTCTCACACGAATCCGTGTCAAAAAGCTCTATTCTACAACCGCCAACAGCCACATTGACCACACCTACCCTACTGTTTCGGGGCATTTTTTCCAGCAGTGCACGGCCGAAGTAATCAGCGGGGCAGAGGCCGGTGTTCTCGCGTGTCAGCGGAGGCACGGCTGTGTACCAACGACCCTTTTCGCGATTGAGAGCAGGCATATCCACCGCCGCCATCATCATGAAACGCGGGTCGATGCCACAGGTGTCAACAGCCTCAAAAGGCGCGGCACCCTCCATATTGGACTGTCCGAAACACAGATAGACATGAAAGTCAGGGTCGGGACGGCCGGTGATGACAAAGCCGCCGTTGCAGGGCACTGTTACCTTCACACGCCCCTTCTTGTCGGCCCGACATTCACGCATGCTGCCGTTGAGCGACTCATCGTCACTGTAAAGCGCGAGCGGACGTCCGCGCATCTCCTCAGGCAACTCTACCGAAATACTGTAAGGCTTCTCACCGGCATTGACCCCGGCTATATACCATGTGTCACCGTGGCGACGGCCGAGCACCACATAGCGGCCCGGATAACCGTCGATATATCTCACCTCGTCCCACGTCGTAGGCACCGCCTTCATGAAATCCATGGCCCAGGCCGGAGCGTCCTCAAGATTGTTTGGCGCAAGGGCGAAGTGCTGCACCGGGCTCTGAAACAGGATGGCCGTAGCCAGAGCGTACACATCGGAGGTGACGCGACGTGAGCCGCGAGGTGCATTATCGGCATTGTAATAACGGTTGAGCGCGCTGCCGCCGAAATCCATGCTGCCGACAGTGTTGCGCACAAACGGATGTATGCACGCGTTCATGGCCTCGGCGTCACAGCTCCCTTGCGAGAAGTGCAGATTCTCGCTCGCAAGTACCGCCTCGCTCGCGGCATAGTTGGGATACATACGCTCCCATCCGCGAGGCAGCGTGCAGCCGTGAAATATCACCAGCAGCCCATAGTCGTTGGCATCGGCGAGTATGTCATGATAGAGCCGCATGGTCTCCTGCTTGTCTCCGCCGAAAAAGTCCACCTTGATACCGCGTATGCCAATCTTTCGCATCCACGCCATGTCCTTGCGACGCTTCACTATATCGTTCATCACGCCGCGCGGTCCCTGCGGAGCATCGTTCCAGCTACCGTTGGAGTTATACCACAGATACAGGTCCACACCTTTCGACTTGCCGTAACGAGCCAGTTCCGCAACCTTGTCATAGCCAATCTGAGTGTCCCACAGCGCGTCGACAAGTACACTTTCATAACCCATATCGGCAGCAAAGTCGATATATGCGCGCTGCTCGTCATAATTACAGCTTGAGTCCATTTTTATAATCCAGCTCCACGTGCCGCGTCCGTATTCATACTTCCTGGAGGGCTCGTAGAGAGGTCTCACAACGTCAAACGCCACCGTTGTCTCCACTATCGGAGCCAATGAAGCTCCGACCGTCACCGTGCGCCACGGAGTCATGCCAGGCACCGACACCGAAGCCGATGTCGAGCCAAATCCGTTCATCTCGCCGGGCTGAGGATATGCCACAGTGTAAAGTCCGCCCTCATGTCCGCTCAGGTGTGAGGCGCAATAATCGCCGGCAATACCTGTCTCCGATACGAGCACCCAGCCGGCATCTCCGTTGCGAAACAGACACGGGAACGAATAGCCCTCACCCCATCCGTTCTTGCCCGTTGAGTCATCGAGTGTATAGGATGTCTCATAGCTCGGGGATGTGCGGGCAAAACCACCCATCGGCTTGCTCTGCGGACACAGAAATGTGGTCGTGCCCTCGGGCATCACGAAGCCCGTAGCCTCCGACTCCACCACGCAGCAACGCTCCTCGCCCTGAGGATGCAGACGGTAACGAAACGCCACATTATTGTCGCTCACTTCAAATATCACGTCAAACGCCGGTTTGCCGTCACGCCCGAAAGTAAACTCGCGGCGATTGGCTCTGTATTCCACCCGGCTTTTCTTTATATTAGGCAACGAATAGCTGTCGGCTACAGTCTGGCCGGGAGTATTGCCTACCAGACTGAGCGAACCGGTGAAGTCGCCCACATTGGTGCGCAGTCCGAGCGGCGACGGCTTGACAAACCGTCTGCCGTCATAGCTCACAGCATACTCAGGTCGCCCGTCAGTGTCAGTGACGGTCACGACTGTCTTTCCGTCGGGGCTGCTCACCTCCTCCGACGCTGCAAACGCTATCATCGGAAAAGAGATGGCCGACAATATCAACCCTAAATTCAATCCTCTTTTCATATCTTCCTGGTTATTATTTCTTCTTGAATATCAATGGCAGAAACTCGTTAAGACATCTGCGCCAGGTGAGCCATTCGTGATGAGTGCCCGGCGATTCATAATACGTATGCTTGATGCCGGCACGCTTAAGCGCGGCCGAAATTTTATCGCTGCCGAAGTTCTCCTCCGTGCCCATGCCGAGAAAGAGAGTGTCCACCTTGTCATTGAACGCTTTGCTGTCGGCAAACACACCGTCATATATACTGTCAATCTTAGCAGGATCAAAAAACAGCGCGCCGCTGAATGAGCCGATGTGCGAGAACTTGTCGAGATTTCTCAGCGTTATCTCGAGAGTCTCATGGCCGCCCCACGACAGTCCGGCCATGGCCCGGTGATCACGGTCGGAGAGCGTGCGGAAAGTGCAGTCGACAAACGGTATCAGTTCGTCAAGCATTATCGGTGTGAACGAGGCACCGAACTCATCGCGCGACTCGCCCGGACGCGTCCCGTGGATATATCCGCAATTGCCATAATCCATCACTACAATCATGGGCACACACTTGCCCGAAGCTATCTGGTTGTCGAGTATATTGGCCATCATGCCCTGTTGATGCCATCCGCGCTCATCTTCACCCATGCCGTGCTGGAGATAGAGCACAGGGTAACGCCCGGTGACTGAGGTTTCGTACTCAGCCGGAGTGTAGACATAACATCTGCGCTCGCCGTTCTCAAGCGAGGAATAATATTTGCATTCCCTCACCTGTCCGTGGGCCACCGAGCGGTCAAATGTGTAATAGGCCGCTGCTTCGGCCGACTCGGGTATCTCTATGCCTCCGGCCATACGTCCGCAGCCATAGAATGTCTCCGTGGCGGGGTCGACCACCGACACTCCGTCCACCACAAGAAAATAATAGTGGAAACCCTCGATGAGCGGTGGCGTGGTGACACTCCATGTGCCGTCGGCACTACGGGTCATGTCATATTTACGCCCGCATATATCAACCTTTACATCCTTAGCCTCGGGTGCATGCAGCACAAACGAGGCCCGCCTATCGGCATCGACACACGGATATTTCGCCTCGGGAACATTGGTCACCGCAGGCACTCCGGCATAGGTCTGAAAGACACACGGCAGTGACATCATCAGGCCCAAAACAATCTTTTTCATACTGTCAAAATTTTTTTATGCAGTCCGACTCCTCGCCAAAAAGATACGAGGGACGATAACCGCCGAAATCTACTATTATTTTCTCAAATACAATGCCCGGCTCCATCGGTTTGAGACTTAGTCTCAAACGTCGGCCGGAATCGCCGCGCGGCACAGCGAGACGCACCACCTTCTCGACAACTCTGCGGGCCACCGTGGGATAAAACACAGTGTAGATATTCTCGGGAGCCTCGTTCAGATCGCCGTTAAAGTTGACCACCACAGGCTCCGCTCCGTCAAAACCGACTGAATAACGGTGACCCTCCGTACGGGCAAATGCCAGAGTCGACTTCACTACCACACGCACGTCCACACTGTCGACACCGGCCGGCACACAGAGCGAATAGCTTATCGAGGCTCCGTCGACCGGCGCAGTGTAGGGCATCACAGCCATGCCCCCCTTGGTACGACCTACATGCGGCAGTTCACACCAGCGTCCCTCTCCGTCAGGAGCCGTGGCCTCGCTGTAATGTGCGGCCTCCATGACCACGCAGCCTTCGGCCGGCTCAAACTCATATCCTCCGCCGCCTGACGCCGACTTGCAGTCTATGCGGTAAATCTCGGGAAGAGTGTCCTGCTTGAACGCATCGTTCCATGATGTATAGCCGATATGCTTCTGAGTCATCATACCGTCCCATTTGCCGCCCGACATCACCTTATTATAATCGTTCATGAGCTCGGCATCACGGGCAAAACAACGTTCCACCCTGTCGGCCCACAGGTTGGCCTCAGGCATGCCTTTGTGATACAATGAGTGGTTCATAGCCTGGGCATAATACATCTCATAGAGATTGGACATCAGTTGGAGCGGGAATAGTATGAATTGCTTGTAAGCGTCGCGATATTCCGGTTTCAGGGCAAGATACTGACGCAGAGCCTCGGCTTCAAGGCGGGCATAATCGTCGGCCACACGACGCCACTCGCCCGTCTCGAGCGAATAGGTGGTGCGGTCAAGCATCTCGGGGGTCACGCGACCGTTATATTTGCACAGAAGATTGAATATACGGGCCGCCTCGCCGGCCTCTTTGTCGCCTAACTGCAAGGCAAAAAAGTCGCGCGTATGATCAAGGATATTCGAAGCGTCATAGCGGCATGGATTCCACGCCATGTCGAGAAACAATGTGATCGGATATTCCATCGGCTTGAGATCGCCGACATTGAGTATCCACAGACGGTCGACACCGTATTCATAAGTCAGCCTCATCTGCTCCCACATGTTCTGCACGGGCGTACAATTGAGCAGCTTGCTGTTGCGGGGCGCACCCACGTAATCCACGTGATAATACATGCCCCAGCCTCCGGGGTGTTGACGCTCACGCTCGTCGGGCAGACGGCGCACATTGCCCCAGTTGTCGTCACACAGCAGCAGTGTCACATCGTCGGGCACCCTGAGTCCGGCGTCGTAATAATCGAGCACCTCCTTGTACAACGCCCACACCTGAGGTGTCTCCGAAGGCTTGCGGCCGGTCACTTTGCCGATAATTTTTCTTTGATTTTTTATCACCGACTCGAGCAGTTTCACGTCGGCCTCCGCGCTCATGGCCTCGTCGCCGTCGCCGCGCATGCCTATGGTCACCACATCCTCGGTATCCTTCATGCGCTCCACTCCTTCGGTAAAGAATCGGTCGAGCACACGCTTGTTGGTCTTATAATTCCAGGCTCCGTTCTCCTTGCGCTTGCGGGCCCATTCCTGATGGTTTCGGGCCATCGGCTCGTGATGCGATGTGCCTATGATCACACCCATCTCATCGGCCGTGCGACTATTGTCGGGGTCATCGGCATAGAAAGCCCACGACCACATGGCCGGCCAAAGAAAATTGCCGCGCAGACGCAACAGCAGTTCGCACACACGCGCATAAAATCTATGGTCGCCATAATTGGTGCCATAGGTATTCTTGACCCAGCCTGTCAGACACGGAGCCTCGTCGTTGAGAAATATGCCGCGATATTTCACCGCCGGCTCTCCGGCCGTATAGGTGCCGCGCTTTATGGAGAGATCTTCGCGATGCACCACAGGCACGTCGGCCCAGTCATACCATGGCGACACGCCTATCTGCTCCGACAGCTCATAGATACCATATATAGTGCCGCGTCGGTCGCTGCCGGCGATGACCAGAGCCTCGCCCACACCGTCGGCCGGATTTTTCACCATAGTCATTACATACTTCTCGCGATGCCCCTTGAGCTGACTACCGTCGAGCTTGCCCTCAGCGACCAGACGGTCTATCACCGGAGTGCCAAGGGTGCCCGCTATGACTATACGCTCACCCGTCACGATGTCCGACAACGGGGCACGGGTGCCGCACACGCGTCCGAAATCTTCCGACAGATTGGACGCGGCGATTTTCACTCCCTTGTCATCCCTGTCGTCGACACAAACCGACACAGGCTTTGAGTCGGAAATGAGTACAAAGCCGTCAGCCGGCACCTTGTCCGACACTATCCCCCGATGGTCGAGAGCCATGGCCGACGACGATGCACCAAGCATTGTCACCGCCAGACAAGCATGCAAAAATACACTCTCCAATATATTCTTCATTGTGATTATGATTGATGGTTTTGGTCTCTACAAAATTACAATAATATTATATTAAATATAGAAAATCAATGTACTAACGGCATTGTGAATCGTCTATACACATGTCTCCATGTAACATTTTCGTTTCTCTTTGTAGTTGCATATTTTATTTTTTTGTAACTTTGAATTGCTGCAATAAAATAATATTTAATTTTACGCTTACATTAGTATGACCATGAAATCGTTTATCCTTATCATTGCCTCTATTTTGACGTTTATGTTCCCGGCCATTCCGGTTTCAGGAAGCAACGGGAGCAGAGCTGTCAGACTTTTTTCCGATCCCGAACTCATCACCGGGCTCTACACATGTTTCTGTCTTGACAAGGACGGCATGCTGTGGATTGGTTCCGACACCGGACTGTTGCGGTTTGACGGGAACTCCTACGACGTATATCGCCACGATGACAACAACCCCGGCTCGATAAGCGACAACCGCATACTTAAGATACTGTGCGATTCGCACGGCAACCTGTGGGTGGGAACAGCCAACGGGCTCAATCGCTATAATCCCGACACCGATACATTCTCACTCATCACTCTTCCAGAAAAAGCCTTTGACGGCTACATCATCGGACTGACAGAGCAACACGACGGCACTATCACATTTCTTGTGTCGGGTGTCGGTCTTTATGTGATAGACCATTCCGACGACATGCCGGTAGCCGTGAGATACCTTCCAAATACCATCGGTGAGAAAGGCTTCAGTATTCTCACTCAAAGCCCTGACAAAAGCCTGTATCTGGGATGTCACAACGGCTCGCTGTGCATAATCTCGCCCAACGGAAACGCCGAGCTCCGCAAAATATCGTCGGACTACATCACCGGCATAGTCGTAGAGAACGACAGCAGCATTCTTATAAGCGCGGTCAACGACATATACCGCTACGACCCGCAGACCGACAGGCTTACCGCGCTCACCATCGACAGCCGCAGCAAACTCCCCGTCAACAATATCACCTGTGGCAAAGACGGCACCGTCTATGTAGCCACCCAGGGCTCGGGACTGTGGAAAATACGCCCCGGTTCAAATAAAGTCGAGAAAGACCTGTCACTCTATTCGCCGCTCCACAACATAAACCATCTTAAAATCGGAGCCACCTACATCGACCCAAACGACAATCTATGGATAGGATGTAATTTCTATGGCGTAGGCATGGTGCCGTCGACACCTATCCCCTTCTTCTATCGCGGCATCAGGGATATCGTGTCGACCTTCAGCGGAGGTCTCAACACCCTGGCCTTTGTCGGCTCAAAACTGCTTGTAGCCATAAGCAACGGCACTATACTGATACTCAATCCCGACGGCTCCCTGAGCGCGAAAGCCATCGTGCCTACAGGCAATGACGCCACATCTATAATAGAAGGCTCTGACGGCTCGGCTCTTGTCGGGGTCGCAAACGACGGCATATACCGGCTCGAACTCTCAACCGGCAAAATGTCGCTCATGCTCCCCGTCGAAGGTAAATTTCCCGGCATACACCTCTGCATGGCTACCGACGGCGACATCTTTGCAGGGGTGCACGGCATCGGACTTCTACGATACAACCCTTCTGATAAATCCGTCAAATGGTATTACAACGAAGAATATCTGGACCGGTTGACCAACAATTACATAGCCAGTCTGCACCGCTCGGCCGACAACAAGATATGGATAGGCCTGTATGGCGGACTCGCCTGTTATGACTGCAAGGGCGACTCGCTGATGAAAATCGACCAGAGAGATTTTCTCAAAAGGACTACGTCGTCCTTCGAGGACGGTCCTGACGGCTCGGTATACATGGCCACTACTCTCGGTCTCATACATTATCATCCCGACAAAGGTGTTATACGCACTTATTCGACCGAGGACGGACTCTCCAACCACGAGATACGCTCGCTCACTACCGACCTCAACGGCAATCTCTGGCTCGGCACCATGCACGGGCTCTCCTGCATGCGGCACGGCTCCGACAAAATCATCTCCTATCACGGCGGATACGGTCTGTATGAAAAACGTTATCCTTACGCTGTCACCTCTCCGCTTGACGGCACCGTATATTTCGGCAATGACGCCGGCATAACGAGCCTCAGACCGTCGAGCGTGACAACACCTGACCTCAACAACTGCAATATCAAGGTGAGCGCGCTCTATGTCAACGGCTCGAGAGTCTTTGCCTCATCCATGTCGGGCGACCGCCCCATCATCGACGGTAACCCGCTCTCGCCCTCGGCTCTCCATCTCTCCCACAAGGACAACACTCTCATGATGCGGCTGTCGACACTTGATTTCCGCGACGCCTCCAATGTGCGCTACAAGTGGCAGATACCTCAGCTTGGCGACACCTGGACGCGCACCAAGCCGGGTGAAAACACTATCACGCTCCCCACTCTCGAGCCGGGCGACTACACTCTGCGCCTCAAAGCGTGTGAGAACAACATCAGTTCTGACGTCACAGAGATACGCATACACATCGCTTCGCCGTGGTACACGTCCGACATCGCCAAGGTTCTCTACCTGCTGGTGCTTATTGCCATCATCGTGCTCTCGTTCACGGTCATGAAGAAGAAACGCGAGGAGAAAATCAACGATGCCAAGATAAAATTCTTCATGGACATCTCCCATGACATCCGCTCACCGGTCACACTGATTCTAAGCCCTCTCGAGTCGCTGCTCAAGCAGCCGCTCGACCCCGAGGTCACCGCCAAGCTCCACACCATGCGCCGCAACGCCCACCGTCTGCTCAGTCTCGTCAACCAGCTCCTCGACCTGCGCAAAATCGAGAAGGGTAAGATGAGGCTCAAATGCTCGCCCACCGACATGCGCTCGTTTGTCGGCGAACTTGTGGAAATGTACGAGTCACAGGCCGAGACAAAACACATATCCATGGAGTTCAAGTGTGACGACGAGTTGCCTAAAGTGTCAATCGACCGCGACAATTTCGACAAGATACTCGTCAATCTCATATCCAACGCCATCAAATACACCCCCGACGGGGGCAACATACAGGTCAGACTCTGCAAGGCCGACGATGACGAGATAGGCAAATGTGCCGAAATACAGGTCATCGACAGCGGTATAGGCCTTGACAACAAGACGCTGGCCCACATATTTGACCGATTCTACCGAGCGCGTGAAAATCACGGCAACTCGGCTAGCGTTGGTTTCGGCATCGGTCTTGACCTGTGCCGACGCCTTGTCACGCTCCATGGCGGCACCATCTCGGCCGCCAACCGCTCCGACGGCACTAAAGGAAGCGTATTTACTGTAAGAATACCGTTATACGCGCAAGACACGATTGAGAATCAAGCTATTACAATCGGAGAGGGTAATTCACACGCCCAAGCCGACAACGACAACAAACACATCGCCGGCTCCTACATCCCCAACCGCGACACACCCCCTGCCTCCACGCGCGGCAAGGTGCGCTACTCGGCGTCCAACCGCCGCATACTCGTGGAGGACGACGATGCCGAACTGCGTGAATACATCAAAGACCATCTCTCAGGCGTCTATCGTGTCACGACAGCATCCAATGGTGCCGAGGCCATGAAAATGATTCTCGACAATGTGCCCGACCTCGTGGTGAGCGATGTGATGATGCCCGAGATGGACGGTCTGACACTGCTCAAGCAACTCAAATCCAACTCCCGCACCCACCATGTGCCCGTTATCCTGCTGAGCTCCAAGAGCGACATCGCCGACCGCATGGCCGGATGGAACCGCGGAGCCGACGGATACATAGGCAAGCCGTTTGACATCGACGAGCTCGATATGATGATCGACAATATCATCGACAACCGTCTGAAGCTCAAAGGCAAATTTTCGGGCGTGCAGGACAATGACGATAAGATTGCAACTCCCGAAATGAAGGGCAACGACGAGGCTCTGATGGAGAAAATTATGGCCATCATCAACACCCACATCAACGACCCGATGCTCAACGTCGAGAAGCTCGGCCGCGAGGTGGGCATAAGCCGTGCCCATCTTCACCGCAAGATGAAGGAACTGATCGGCATGACTCCGAGCGACTTCATCCGCAACATACGCCTCCGAAGGGCTTGCGAACTGCTTAAAAAGCCCGACGTAGACATCACGCAGGTGGCCTACACCCTCGGCTTCACGTCACAGCCCCACTTCTCCACGGCCTTCAAACGATTTACCGGCGTGTCACCCACCGAATACCGCACGATGCACGTCCAGGGCAAATCACCCGAGATTCCCGAACTTCCCGAGATTCCCGACATGCCATCGTGACACCTCTTCACTCCGATATGCAACAGCACAGCCGCCTGACATCACGTCCGGCGGCTGTTTCATTTTTTTGGATTGACAACCGATTGACACGATTCACATCGCAAGCATCTTTGTCAATACAATCACCTTAAAAAATTCTTAAAACTTGAGTAATACAATTTTTGTAATACCAAAAAACAATCTTTTCTAATCTATTACCTTAAATACTACCTTAAATACGTTTTTAATTCACACTACAAATATACAGCCACTCCTCCACTCCTGCAATATGATGATACATACCGCTCCGCAATTTGTTACCAGGATGAAACTGCAAAGCCTGAAAGCCTGTCAGCAAGGTCGGAAAGCCTGTGAGTGTGTTACGGAAATAAATATTAATGTTACATATGCTCATGTTGCCGAAAAATGCCACTCTTTGTATCAAATGCTTATAAAAAGGTATCACCATATATTATATATGAGTTTTATGCCGTATATTTGCATGACATGAAAACCATTGACTTCTGACATCTAACGTAACAATCTTATGATCAAACCAGTCACATCCATTCTGGCCGCCGCCCTGCTGTCGTTGTCGGCGACAATCAGCGCGGCCGTCACTCTCCCCTCGGTGCTGTCCGACGGTGTCGTGCTCCAGCGCGAACAGCCTATCAAAATATGGGGCAAGGCACTTCCGGGCGAACAGGTTACAGTGAAACTCAAATCGTCCAAAGCCAAGACCGTAGCCGACGACTCAGGCAAATGGTCGGTAACACTGTCTCCGCTCAAAGCCGGCGGCCCCTATGTGTTGACCGTAAATGATATTTCCGTCAATGACGTGCTCATCGGCGACATATATCTATGCTCGGGCCAGAGCAATATGGAACTTATGGTGAGCCGTGTCATGGACTTCTATGCCGACGAGGTGGAGAGCTACACCAATCCGGCCATACGCGAGTTCAAGACTCCTAAAGAATATGCCTTCCACGGTGCCAAGGACGATGTGAGCAAGTCGGAATGGAAAAAAGTCGAGCCCGGCAAGGTCAAAAACTTCGGCGCGCTTGTCTACTTCATAGCCAAGAATCTCTATGAAAACAACGGCCATGTGCCCGTGGGCATCGTCAACTCCAGTTGGGGCGGCTCGCGCATCGAGACTTGGATCAGCGAGAACTCCATGGCCAAATATCCTCTCCGCCTCAACCGCCTCCACACCGTCGAGGACGACGAATACCGCTCACTGCTGTCCAAAGCCGAAAATCGCGCTTCATATCTCTGGTCAAAGACCATGAACAAGTCAGATCTCGGCTATAACAGCGGCGTAAGATGGAGCGACCCTTCGGCCGACGACTCCTCGTGGACCGAATATGACCTCCTGAGCCTCGACTGGGGCAAGGCCGACGGACAGCCCGTCAACGGCTCCCACTGGCTCAGAAAAGATTTTGAGGTTCCGACCGCAAAAGCCGGACGCGACGCCGAGCTCCGTCTCGGTTGTATAGTCGACGCCGACTCGGTGTGGGTCAACGGCACCTTTGTCGGATTTACCTCCTATCAATACCCTCCACGTATCTATAAGATACCCGCCGGAGTGCTCCACGAGGGCAAAAACAATATCACAGTAAGAGTCGTAAGCAATTCTGGCACTCCGCATTTCGTGCCCGAAAAGCCCCACAAGATAATATTCGGTGAAAACTACGAGATTTCCCTCGAAGGCAACTGGCGTCACCATCTCGGGACTCCGATGCCCAAGGCTCCCTCGGTCACCGACTTCTTCCAGACACCGACAGTGCTCTACAACGGTCTCAT
The DNA here is from genome assembly GCF_910574735.1 of Duncaniella muricolitica. Lineage (NCBI taxonomy): Bacteria > Pseudomonadati > Bacteroidota > Bacteroidia > Bacteroidales > Muribaculaceae > Duncaniella > Duncaniella muricolitica. Next base: position 36,771 of record NZ_CAJTCF010000015.1, read on the forward strand.
ATCTCCGTTTGTCAACATGCCATTCCGTGGTGTCGTATGGTATCAGGGTGAGTCGGATGTCGACATCCGCTCGCAATACAAAGACCTGATGAAAACCCTCATCGCTGACTGGCGCGAGAGCTTCGGCAACCCCACCCTCCCCTTCTTTATCGTCGAGCTTGCCGACTTTCTCCACCCATCCGACCAAGGCGGACGTCGGGCCTGGCAGGAAATGCGCGACGCCCAGCGCATGGCGGCCGAGGAGACTTCCGATGCCTACTGGATTAAAAACGGCGATGTCGGCGAATGGAATGACATACATCCCCGCGACAAAAAGACTCCCGGCACCCGCACCGCCACCGCAATCCTCAACCATTACGCAAAATAACCGTCAATACGACAGCTAAGAGATACAGTAAAGACAAAAGTCTCAAAAGAAACAGAAGTTTTTAACTCACATAAAACGTTTGTTTTACCAACGAGTTAAAAACTTCTGTTTCTTTTGAGACTTTTGTCTTTTTGTATCCCCGACGCTCCTCCCGGATTATTTCGGAAGAGCGACCTTCACGGCTGTACCGTTATAGGAAATTTCAGTCTTGTTGCCGGTCGCACCGTTGACGATGGTAAATTTGCGCGAGGCGAGCATACCGGGATATTCGCCCTTGCGGTCATTCACCGTAACTGTGCCCGACTTCCTGTCATACACAAAATCTATCGTGGTATACTTGCCTTTGGTATAGTTGTAATTGTCACCCTCGTCCTCATAGAGCGTAAACCGGCCGTCGGCTCCGGGGAAAACCTTTATCACGAGATTGTCCCACGGTCGCTCGGTGGCATAATTCACCTTCGGACCATTGGGGATGATGCTACCCGCCCTGGCAAACACTGGTATCGAGTGTATTGTCGTAGCGATGTTGACAGTGCGGCCCCCTTCATAACGGCGTCCGCTGTGATAGTCATACCATGCTGTCCCGGCAGGAAGGTATACTTCCATGTCATGCTCGGCCATAAAGTCAATGTTGCCGGAGAGCACCGATGCCACAGTCTCTTTGCGGTCCCAGCCGGTATTTTCGTCAATCTTCACCGTGGCCTCGGGGGTATAACGGGCCTCGAGCACGGGGGCTACGAGAAGCGAGCGGCCAAACATGTATTCACTCGCGCAGTCATGCCCCCTGACATCCTTGGGAAAATCCATAACCAGCGGACGCATGAAAGTCGAACTGTTGGCTGTGACATCCCATGAGGTCGAGTAGATATAAGGCAGCAGTTCATAACGCAGTCTGACGGCACTCTCGAGAGCATCATACACAGGCTCACCCTTTTTACCGAAGAGATATATCTCGCGTGGCGAGTCGGCTCCGTGCGAACGCATCATCGGGGTGAACACTCCGAGCTGGGTCCAGCGCACTACAAGCTCGCGAAACTGCGGGTTTTCATAAGCCTCTTTGCCGTTCACCTTATAATGTCCGCAGAAAAATCCTCCGAGGTCGGAGTTGCAGTTGGGGTTGCCTGTCATGGAAAAATTGAGATGAGCGGGTATCTGCTTTCTGAGCATATCCCATGTCGAGCTTACATCGCCTGTCCACACGTTGCATCCGTAACGCTGCTGGCCAAACCATCCCGAGCGGGTGAGTATAAACACACGCTTCGTCGAGTCCTCCTTTATCTGGTGGTCATGCACACCGCCGACCGTGAGCAGCGGATAGGCTCCTCTGACACGTCGGAACGAACCTTTGCCGGTGGGAAAATCCATATTGCCGTCAAAATGATCGGGCTCCGTCGAGTCCATCCACCAGCCGTCCATCCCGAAGGCGTGGAGACGCTTCAGATTGTTCCAGTATATGTCGCGGGCCTCGTCGCTGTAAGTGTTGTAGACCTTCACGCCCGAGGGGTAATCCATGCGCGGAGGCCACTGGGTGTCAATGCCCGACTGAGGCCACGTGGAGATGTCAAAGAGCAGTCCGCGGTCGGAAAGCTCGCGGTAAGGCTTGGTTTGCGGACCAAATGACGACCATATCGAGATGATGGCATGGGCATTGGCGGCGTGGATGTCATCCATCATCTTCTGTGGATTGTTGAAATCGGGATTCATGAACTCCATGGCATTCCACAGATAGTTGCCGCCCCAGTATTGCCAGTCCTGGATAATGCCGTCGAGGGGCAGACCGAGCTCACGATATTTGTTGACCACCCCGGTTATCTCATGCTGGCTCTTGTAACGCTCGCGCGACTGCCAGAATCCGTAGCTCCACAAGGGAAACATCGGCACCTCGCCCGAGATGGCACGCATCTCGGCTATCACTCCGTCGGCATCCCCGCCGTTCATAAAATAATAGTCCACACAGTCGCCTACCTGCGAGGTCAATGACATTCCCGAGTCCTTGTCGCTATACTCGGTGGGTGAATAGTTGTCCCAATACAGGCCGTACCCCCTTGACGAGACTATGGCCGGGATACCGTCCTCGATATTTCCGGGCATTAGCTGACGTGTGATGCCGCGCTGCGACAGCCGGCCGTTGGCAAGATTGCCGAGCCCGTAGACCGCCTCGTCACGTCGGAGCGTAAACGTCTGCCCTACCTCATATGTGCTGTCGCCGAGATCAGTGATTGAAGTGAACCGTGCGGGACCGTTCTCCTTCAGCAGTTCCCGGCCCGACTTAGATATAAATGTCAGCTCACCGCTTTTGTTGTCAATCCTCACTGTCAGGTCCGACGTGGCCACCGTAGTGTTGCGCGGCGATTCCTTCACCTTGCACGCCACGTCGGTCGGTGCGGCGATTATGGCATATGACTCCTTGTCGGGGCGATCACTGCCGGGATATTTTACCACTCTTACCGTAGAAGGGCTATAGAAACTGAGTTCCACAGTCCCGCCGTCAACCCCGACGGTGACCCCGCTGCCGGAGTGCGACACCACTCCGGCCTGAAGCACCATGCCGGCACATGACATAGCCATTAAATAAAACAATCTTTTTCTCATTACATTAGATTTTTTATATTGGTTTTCATATTATTTTGACGCTTGGGCTGGCGACGGCCCGACATAACTCGGCAGCAACCCGCCATAATCAAGGACCACGCGCTGCACCATCGCCCCCGGATCGATGCCTCTAATGGTCAGAGTGTGATGACTCAGAGTTTTGTCGACCGGAAATTTCACAACTGCGACAGCCGAGTTGCGCAACACATTCTCCTTCCATTGCGGCGACCATTCCTCTGGCAGATATTCTGTCACGACCTCAGGCTCTCCGTCAAACGAGATGCCTGTCTTCATTCCCCTACCCTCATAGACAGGAAAGAATGGCAGCGAGTAGAGGTGTACGCTCACCGTGTCGGCCTCACACGCGGGAAGCTCAAAGCTCACTTGGGGCACGTGACCTCCCTTCTCACATCCAAGCGCATCGCCGAGACACAGCGATGTCCAGTCATACCCAACTCCTTCGATGAGTCTGACACCGGCCTCGTGGTCGGTCTGAGTTATCACGGCCGTAGTGAGGTCTACCGTGTGACATCCGTCGAGTCTGTCACATGCATGGTCAACCGACAGATCAACGATCCTACACCACTCGCCTGCATACTCCGTCAGTGACGGCATACCGTGATATTGCGCGCAATAGCCGGGAGGCACCGTCATCAATCCCTCCCATTTGCCGCCAAGCAGAGTGTTGTATCGCCTGTTGAGAGCCTCGATGCTGTCGGCGGCCTCTCGCGCCAGTCTCGCCGCATAATTGGCCCCGGCCCTGTCGCCGGCCTGAGCAAGCTCGCCGTTGAGCTGCACCATGAGAAATTTGCGGTTCATCATGTCGGAAGCCATTACAGGATAGCCGACTATCTCGAAAAAAGCAGCCCGCTTATCCTCCTCCAGTTGCGACATGATGCTGTCGGCCAGTTCCGAGATGTGACGATAGTCGGCCAGACGATGCCTGGCGTCGTTATAGTTGGCAAACGAATATTCCGTAGGGCGGAGACGCTCATTCTCGGGAGAGTCCCATTCGATTTCCCACCCCATATATTCAGGCTTGCGCGACCAGGCCAGGCGGTAATATGTGTCAAGAATCATCTGCAACGCGTCTTTGTAATCCTCGCCGAATATTCCCGCAAGCCATGCAGCCTGGTGACGATTGACATTGTCGTGACTGAAACGGGAGAAATCCCACGCCATGTCAAAAAACGTCTGCATTGCCGCCTCGGCCGGCTTGATATCACCGACATTGAGCAGCCAATAGCGGTCGGCACCTGCGTCAAAAGCCTTTCGCAGCTCGTGATACATCAGAGCCGGAGGCGTGGTGCAGAGCCACAGATAGTCATGAGGCGTGCCGAGATAGGAGGTGTGATAATATACACCCGCTCCACCCTTGCGCGCCCGCTCGGCCGGAGTGCTCAGGCTCTTCATGTAGCCGTAATTGTCGTCGGGCCACACTATGGTCACGTCATCGGGCAGTCTAAGTCCGGCACGATACAGGTCAAGCGTCTCCTTGTAAGGGACAAAAATCTGAGGCACATCCTGCGGGTCGCGGTCAAGACGATCGCGCAGGATGCCACGCTGATCCGAGATGACCTGCTCAAGCAGCTCTACGCGCTGTGAGGTCGACATTGTACCCTGTATGGCTTCGTCATGCACTCCCCGCATGGCCACAGTATAGATATTCTCATATCCCGCGGCCTCGGCCACCCGCGAGTCAAATTTACCGAATATAGTCCGGCGGTTGGTGGAGTAATCCCACTCACCGTCACGCTCACGGTTCCACTCCGAGGGGGCAAAATTGTTGAAGAGCATCGGTTCGCAATGTGAGGTCGTGACTATGATGCCGTAATCGTCCACCGTCTGCTTGCTCTCCGGATGAGAGTAGAATGCACCCGTGCAGTCATGCATGGCCGGAGCGAGCATATTGCCGCGCAGACGCAGCAGCAATTCACACACGCGTGCATAAGTGAGCGGACCTATGTCACCGAGCTCTTTTTCATAATTTCGAGCGGCCCAGGGATACAGCCCCCAGTCCTCGTCATTGATAAAGATGCCGCGATATTTCACCGACGGGGTCTGCGACACACTGTCAGCCATTACCCACAGTGACGGTCTGCGCTCCACAGGCACATCGGCCCACCACACCCAAGGGTCAACGCCTATTACCTGGCTTAGAGTGGTGATGCCGTAGGCTGTGCCGCGGCGGTCGCTACCGGCTATGACTATCATAGCCGGACGGTCATTTCCTACGGCGGGGACGGTACGTATCACAAACCGTTCCCATCCTCCGGTTATGTCAGCCACATCAAGTTGACCCGACTCTATCATTCCATCGATAATATCGCTACGGCCTATGGTTCCGGCCACGATTGCAGGGACATTCCGTCGGGATAATCCGTCAGCCGACATCGGATGTACACCCGTCACGGCCTCTATGTCTCCGGCGAGCATTCCGACGGCCTTGTGTACACAAGCGTAGTCAGCACTGTCGACACACAGAGTGACACCTCTCAGGTCGACAGCCCCGGACATACGGCTTTCCGATACGCATATCGAGGCCGATGCGACGGATGTGCTCATTGCGACAACTATTGCAATCGCAATAGCTGAATATCGCCTAAAATTCATTTCTTAAACTCCCACCAGTCAAAATTGAACAGTTTGGGACCCTTGCGGCCGGTAAACACAAAGTAGATGTCATGCACACCAGGCACCTCCATGAGAGCCTTGGCCTCAAGCGTCTTCCAGTTCTCCCATCCGCCTGTGCCCGGCACATTGATACGCGCAACAAGCGGTCCGGCCACACTGTCCATACGCACCTCAATGGCACCGCCCCTGAGCGCGCTTGCCACCGATGCCTTGAATCTCGATGGACCACCCGAGCCGAAATCGACATTACGCACCTTGATCCAGTCACCGTTATGGATGTCAGCCACGTACACCCCTGTACGGGCATTTGGCTCGGTAGTCACTCCGCTGGAATAGGCGATGGTCTCGGCCTGCACGCGACGATAGGGATTGAAGACCGCGAGCGGACTCACACCCTCGTCGGTGGGATGTATCACCGGGAATGTCCCGTCGGGATTATACTTGAACTCCTCTATCGCCACACTGCGTCCGAAACCGCCTCCCCCCGGGAGCCGGCCCGTGTGATAGAGAAAATAGGAATGTCCGCGGAAGTCAGCCACACCGCAATGATTGGTAAACGACCCTGTGTCATGGAGCGGCATTATCTCGCCCATATACTTCCATGGACCTTCGGGAGAGTCGCTCATCGAATAGGATATATGTTCGGGCACACCGCCGGCCGCATAGAGCAGATAATATTTGCCGCCTCGCTTATAGAACCACGGCCCCTCGGTATACATGTCTTTGTATTTGGTATTCTTGTCACGGAGTTTGACCGCCGGAGCTCCGAAACCCTCCACCGTCTGCTCGACTTTTCTGACCTCGCCCTCAAACGAAATCATATCCCTGTTGAGCTTCACATAATAAATTTCCGGATTACCCCAATAGAGATAAGCCTGTCCGTCATCGTCGACAAAGACCGTGGGGTCGATATAGTCCCAACTGCCGTCGACAAGCGGCGCGCCTATGGCATCCTTAAACGGTCCGACCGGCGTGTCGCCTACAGCCACTCCGATAGCCATCGCCCCGGTAAGACTGGAGTGGAGCGGCACATAGAAATAAAACTTGCCGTCGCGCTCCACACACTGCGGTGCCCAGGCCCTGTCGTCGGCCCACTTGAAATCCTCTATCGCCAGAGGCGAGCCGTGGTCGGTCCAGTTGACCATATCCTTTGACGAATACACACGCCACTCCTGCATCCAGAAAAAGTCGGCACCGTTCTCATCATGGCCGGTGTATATGTAGAATGTATCGTCATGCACCATTGGTGCCGGGTCGGTGGTGTAACATGTCTGCACCACCGGGTTCTGAGCCGAAGCCGCCGCCGTGGCGGCCAGCATCAGTGATAGTATCGGTTTAAGTCTCATTTTTGTACTCTGTTTATCACTGTTTTTCACTTCTTTTCAGGCTTGATAAGTCTCACGTGAAATACTCCTCCGGCCGTATGCCCTTTCTCTCCGGCAAACTTCACCGTAACATACTCTTTACCGTCGACCATATGAGCCGGTATGTCATACTCCTGCTCGACAAACTCATTACGGTTCCATTTTCCGGCTGTGTCCTCGGTGGTGAGCACCACGTCATCGACAAGTATGTTGAAGCGTCGCTGTCCTGACTCATTGCCCCAGTAGCGCACACGCAGCGCGAGTTCCGAAGCTCCGTCGGTCTTCATGCGATAGGAGAAATATCCGCCGTTGGATGCGTCACGCCACGGCTCTCCGTTGAAGTTGCCCGACGCTGACGAGCGGCTCTCCATAAAATGATCTGCCTCGGGCTGCTGCTCGCCGGTGTTGACCGCATCGACCGTGCGGCGGTCGAGAGCCAGACGCATCTCTTCGTCGCGGCGCGCGTTGGCCTGATAGAGCCTGTAATCTTTGGGGGTCATCGACAGCCAATACATCATGTAGCGCGAGTCGTGTATGCCGTAGAAGGGTTCAAGTATCAGATCGGAAAACTTTCCGTCAAACAGTCCCGCCACTCTGTAGGCCATCTCACGACCCTCCACCGGCTTCATGGCATTGAGTTTTTTCACTATATCCTTGCGGTTGCCTATCAGCAGCGGTGTGTCAAAAACCGACACAAGCGGACCGTGAGCTATGTGACCCCAGCGGCTGTCGTCAGCCACCAGTCCTGTGAGCGGCGCGCCGTTGTCAAAGCGGGCCGCCATAACGATGGGGCCGCGGAGTATGCTCACATACTCCGGCAGATGATTGAGTTCCTCGAGACGCACTTTCATCGGCATCTCCATCTCCACCACATCACCGTCATGCCACTCGCGATCAAGAGCGATATATGACGAGGGACGTGACTGAGTCTTCACCTTAATCCCATTGACCTTGACAGTCACCGCCTCACACCATCCCGGATGGCGCAGCATCAGGCTCATGTGTCGGGGAGAGTCCATTGCCATAGTCAGAGTGGTGTTTCCGTCAGAGGGAAAAGCGGTGGTCTGAGTCAGCGTCACTCCCTTCTCGCGCCAGTTGAGCACCGAGGGGATAAACAGATTGACATACAGCGAATCGTCACCTGAATGAGTATAGATAAACTGACCATACTTGCCATGATTCTCCATGCCGGTGCCCACACAACACCACATGGCACTGTTGGGCTTGGAATACACCCTGTAATGGCCGGGACGGGCCGATGTGAAATAGACATAGCCGCCATGGTCGGGATGCTGGGTGGAGAGTATGTGATTATAGAGAGCTCGCTCGTAAAAGTCGGCATATCGGGCCTTGGGGCTCATGCGGAAGAGTCCCTCGGTGAGTTTGAGCATATTGTTGGTGTTGCATGACTCGGGGCCTTCGCGGTCATCCACATAGCTCTTGGCATCGGAGGCCGACGCAAAATGCTCGCGACGGCTGTTGCCGCCTATCGAGAGCGAGCGGTTGTTTACGACAGTCTCCCAGAAAAATGTGGCAGCCTTGCGATAGTCGGTGTCACCCGAGAGCTCGGCCATACGCTGATAACCCACGACTTTGGGCACCTGGGTGTTGGCATGTCGGTTGTCGAGATTGTCCACACCGTCGCGCATGCCGTCAAAGAGCTGGTGGTGAGTGAAGCGTCGGGCCGCGTCGAGATATTTCACTTCGCCCGTCATGGCATAGGCATCGGCATACACCTCGTCCATGCCGCCAAACTCATTGTTGAGCATCGACTCCATCTGCCCGTCATCAAGACCACTGATGACACCGAGGCCCCAGTCACACATGCCGAGAAACAGGTTGCGACCCACCTGCGAACCGGTATAGAGCCAGCAGTCACGAAGTCCGGCATACATCTTGTGTACATTATACCAGGGCACCCACCAGTCCCATATTTTACCGGGATTGCCTTTGCGCAACTCGCCCCACAGTTCGTCGCCGTTAGGCACACCGCCTACATATCCGTCACCGCGGGCAGCCGCACACATGGCAAGCTGGCTCAGCATATAATCCATACGCTCCTTGAGCGCGCGATTGCCGGTCGCGGCATAGTGGATGGCAAGTGCCGACAGATAATGACCGCCCACGTGGCCGTCAAGACCGTCCCAATTGGGAAAACTCTCTCCTTTGGGCTCGAGGCCTGCCGCTTTCATATATGGAGCGAGCAGACGGTCGGTGTCATAGCTCAGCAACACGTCAACGTTAAGGTCGCGGGCATGGCGAAACGGCCCGTCGAGCAGTTCGACATCCTGCAAGGCAAACTCATTGTTATAAAGTCCGGTCTGCGCGTTCGCCAACGACGACACACACAGCATAGCCACCGGTAGTAGAATATAAGGTTTCATAAGCTGTATTATTTTTTCCATTGCATAACTGTATGACAAAAGTAACCTTTTTTACATTAGCAACCTACACAACGACATCTCAACAATATCAACACACGTTACATTGTCATACAACTACGTAACACAATTATGTCAATTCATAACATCCCCACTGAATATCAACCTGATACAGCACAAAAAGATAGGGGCGTATCAGTTGTGCTTTCGCTCTGATACGCCCCCGCTAAGACGAGATGTCTATATTACAAGATTATGATGAAGGTATTTTTACTTCACAAGATATTTCTTGCCGTTGATGATGTAGAGTCCGGCGGGAAGATTGTTTATGTCTGAAGCCTCGGCTGTGCGGAGTACACATATGCCCTGGAGGTTGTAAACGGTATAACCCTGTGTTTCGGGAGTAACCACCACATCCTTGATGGCCGATACGTCACCGCTGTTGGCACCCTTCTGGAACCATAGCTTCACATTGTCGACATAACACTGGTTGAGACAGGGGAAGAATCCGATGTTGATGGCAAACGATGTCTTCTTGCCCATCTCGTCGCGTGTCTGGTCGGCATCCCAATGTACGGGGGTCGACACTGCGTCATCGCCCTCTCCCTCGGTGATTGTGAAGTCGCGGGGAGCCCATGCTATGCCAGAGGGAAGGAACTCTACATGAGTCCACTCATTGGTCTTGGCAAGAGCCGAGTTGCCACAGGTCGAGCCGCCACTGTTGCTGTCGATGCTCCAGGGTGCATCCTTGACTTTCAGCACGGGAGCTCCGTTCTTGCCGGCATATTCCTGGCCGGTAGTATGGTCTACTCCGGCTATTTCGGTCTCGTAAATATCATACTCCACAAGACGGAGATCGTCGAATGTATATCCTTGGGGACACTTGATGAGATCCCAGAGAAATATCTGGGTGTGGCCGCCATAGATAATGTGGGCGCAATTGTTGTTGTAACCCTCGGGACCCTTGTCGATAATCATATCGGGACGGTTGGTGCTGCCGCCGTTTGAGCCAAGATGGGGAGTGCCCGCGGGATTAGCCTCGAGGTCGTCAAAGTTGATTTCCACACATGCTGCGGTGCTTTTGTCGAGAGCGGCCTCGTCAAGCTCGCGCTGCGACATCTCTTTCTCGAAGTAAAAGGTTATGTCACCGATATAATAGTCGGTGGGATTCTTGAAGAATCCGATTGCGAGACCAAAATCTGATGCCTTTGTATTGGCTTCGCCCTGCTCGGTATACTCAAACGAGTCGGGAGCGAAAACTGCTGTATTCCATCCGTCCGAGAGAATATCCTCGTCTTGTATCACATTGGTCCAGTCGGCGGGATAGGAGGCTACTGGTGCTTTGAGTTTGATGTCGAGGGGCTTGGGTGTCTCTGACGGATTGTAATAAGTCACCTCGATCATGATACAGTCGGCGATGGTGAAGCCCTTGGGACAGGAGATGGATGCGATGCGCGCCCATGTATCCCAGTCGGGATGATTGACGTGGAGCACACTGCCCTGCTCGCCACCCTCAAGAGGGTCTTCGGTGATTATGATGTCGGCATGAGAGGGTGAACCGTTGGTGCCAAGCTGTGCGCCAAGCTCATAGTTCTCAAAATCGATGGTCATTTCGGTTGACACCGTTTCGGCTGAGGCGGAGAAAGCACACACGGCTCCCAGGCTCAACAGCGAGAATAATTGTTTGCAACTAAGATTCATAAGTAAGAAAATTAGGTAGTTAGTAAATCTGTTAAATAATTGGTAAAAATTTAAATTGGTTTATAGTCCCCCGGAGGCGGCTTGCGCCGCTCCGGGAAACATTGGTAAGTAACACTAAGGAAGCGGTTCGATAATCATATTGTCGAGATAGAGGTCACATGCACCGGCTGCATTGGCTTTGAGCTCGATGATATTTTTGCCGGCATTGAGATATGCTCCGGTGGAGTTGACATACCATATGGTCTTGTCGCTACCCGACTGGGTGAACACAGGCGAGGCCACTTTCTCTCCGTTGACATAAAGGTCGACGGTGGTCACGTCGGCACTCTCGGCGCGATAACGGAACTTGACGGCATATCTGCCCTCATCGATCACGCTCACCTCGTCGCGCACAGCTGCCGTGTTGCGCTTGCCAAAGTTGATGTAACCCTGGCCGGTGTAGTTGCGGATGTTGGAGTTATAGCCGCTTGTCACACGCGAAGCCACATACTTGAAGTCAAACACCTCGGCCTCATACTGGCGCGGACCATGATAAATCCTGGGCGAGCCGGGCACCTTGAGTGTGGCGGGTGTATAGTCGGTAAGACGGTCGGAACCGTTGCCTGAACACTCTATGGTGATGTCGAGCGGACCGTTGTGGTCGATGGACAGAGTGAGCACACCGTCAGCCCAACTGTCGGAAGTGCGCACCGAAGCCTCGGCTCGCGGAGTCACAGTGTAGGAGGGCTGCGACGAGGCTCCGTTGAGTCGGATTGTCGAACGTACGGTGCCGCCGTTCTCGTTGTAGTTGGTAAGATAGCATGTGAGACGGTCGGAATACTCCTTCCACACACCTGTGGTAAAGGTCTCGAATGTCAGGTCGAGGCTCTCGCAGGTGTTATATTTGAGCGGTATGTTGGCCGAGCGCACATCCACCCAGGGGTTGTAGGTCACCCACGTGTTCTCATGACGGCCGGCAAAGAGGTCACCGTCATACTCCTTGGGATAGATGCGGTTGAGCTCGCGGGTCTTGGTTGCGGTATTCTCCCATGACGAGAGGCTCGACTGGTTATACTTGTACTCAAACAGGTTGGCGTCCGAGCCAACAAGCTCAGCCACTACAGGCACCGCCGGATAGCGGCCCGTCTTGCGCAGATAGAAGTGGTTGTCCTCGCGTCCGTTGTCATGGTCGAGCGCGCTCGTGCCGAGGTGGAACCATTTGGGCAGACAGTACTGTTCGATTTCCGGACCGGAGGTGATGTCCTGTATGACCACAATCTTGGCACGCTCTATCACCTCTTTTTTGGTCATCAGACGTATGGTGCCGTCAAGTATCTTGCGGAAGAGGTCGATATTGATGTTGCGGAACTGCGGGAATGTGCCCCAGGTACGGCTCTGGTAGCCGTCTCCGACATTGGCAAGACCCTCCTCCTTGAAATCCTGCTGCCATATAAGCTCAGGACCGTCGATGACTGTCTGACCTGTCAGGGTAATGTGCTCAAGCTGAAGTGCCGCCCCGAGAGCTACCGGATAATCAGCATCGCTCTTGCCGAAATAATAGCTTCCGGCCCATTCGTTCCATGCACACTGGTCGAAACGTATGCCATAGTGGCCGGCATGGCCCGAAAGCCACACGCCCATACATTCGGCCTCGACGTCGAAGAAACATCCCGACTGGGTGTATTTCTCACACATGATAAAATTTTCGGCATATTGGGCCGATGTGCGGGCAAACTCCGGATTGCGCTTGATCATGGCCACAGGATTGATGGGAGCCGACCAGTAGTTGGCACAGAAGCTCACGGTAAGATAGCCGCCATACTCGTGAGTCAGCTTGAGGAGCTCGTTCCAGTGGGCCACTCGCTGTAACCAGGATGGCGAGCCGAGTGCGTCCGTTGAGTCAAAGCCCCAGAACTGCTCGCAGTAGTTGAAGCCGAGAAAGTTGGGATACTCGCTGAAAAACTCCTTGTACATGCCATACTTCTCCTCGTCAAACTGTGAATAGGACGAGACATCCGGGAAGTGAGTAAAACCACCCGACGAGGGCTGTATCATGGCCCAGAGATTGCGCTCGGCACATGTGCGGAGCCACGATTTCACCGTCTCGTAGCCATACTCGCTCACCTGAAACTGTCCGGTCTGCTCATTATGGCTTACCGACAGCGAAAGGTTGAAGATGACATAAGGCAGTATGTCGTCAGGTATAAGCTCGATAATCTTTACGGGGTCGGGATAGTTCCAGCAGTCGATGTGCACGAGCCATGCGGGCGACTCGACACTGATGGGACGGCGCAGAGAACCCGTGACAGGGTCGTCGGGCTTGACAGTGCCGCCACCAGCGGCAAGCGAGAGCGGAGCTGTCGACGAGCTGAAATGCACCAGTATGTTTTCAAGATCGGAGACATCTATCGACTGTATGGCACTTGTCTGAGAGCCTGAGGTCATAGGTCCGAGCACCTTGCGTCCATACGCCTGTGCGTCGAGCACCCAATGGCCGTCGGCATCGACCGAAAGCACCGGAGTGACACTCTTGCCGCCGGTCACTTCGATTTTCTTGCCGGTAGTCTCAGCCAGGAGCCACTCGCCGTCGAGAGTCCAGTAATACACACCGTCCTCATCTGCCTCGGCGGCGACCGCCGGCGTATAGGAGGTGGGCGATGGCTGCAACGACGGGACTCCCATCGAGCCGACATTGGCGCGGAAAGCTACCGTGTTGCCGTCGCTGAACTCTATGAGACATCCGTCATCGTCGGCCAGACGGGTTATCCTACTGACAGTCGAGCCGAGAGCCTTTGACTCGACAGCCTTGCGTATGGCCGCGATGTTGGCATTGATATTGTCGAGCGACGCATCGGTCGCAGCAGCCTGAGTCAGCCCCTGCGGTTTGATGTCGCTGTCAGTGCAGCCTGTGAATGACAAAGCTCCCGCTGACAACAGCAATGCCGGAAATATTATGTTTCTGATTTTCATACGCTGTGATTATTCAATATGGATGAATTTTTTCGATTGAATCCTGTCGGGACGGCTCATTAGTCACCCTCCCGACAGGCTTACAACTCTTACTTTCGGTCAAGTCCTCTCACGATGCCTTCGTAGACAAAGTTGCGGTTGCCGCCCGCAGCCCAGGGAGCCACATTGACGCTGCCGTCGACCACATCGGAGAAACTGAAGCCATAGGCATTGGCCCCGGCACCGTCCATATAGCCGCGCACCACCTTCTCATAAAGCTCTGCCACAGCCTGACGCTCAACTGTGTTGAGCGACGAAGGCGACACCTGCATACCGCTGTGGTCAAGCACCTTGACGGTAAAGTTGGAAATACGCACCGGGCGGTCAATCTTCGACAGATGCGCCATGGCCTTCTCGACGGCCGCCTCATTCTTCACCTGCGCGGAATATTCCTGACGATACACAGCATCGAGCACGAGGTTGATACCGTCAACCTTCACGCCTTTAGCCTCGAGTGCGGCCACCGACTTCATGATTTCATCTATGTCGGCGGGGGTGTTCTCGCCAAGCGAGAGTGTCTGGCTCACGAAATATCTGACAGGCATGCCGGCCGCATCATTTACAGCCTTCTGCACGTCGGCCACGTAACCATCGCCGAGATAAGCGGCCCAGTCAAACGACGCGCTCTCATCATCAAGAGGCTCGTCATAGATGATATACTCGCTGACATTGCCGGCGCAGGCCTCAAGCGTACCGTTCACCCACTTGTCGAGCTGACCGCCGATGATTTCCTTCTTCTCGGCATCACTCTTCTCGATGATGGTGTCATCGCCCTTGAGGTGGTCTATCTGCACCTGTATGTCATCGATATAGCAGCTTATATTAGAGCCATAGGCTCCCGCACACAAGCTGAACGAGTTGAGGGCCATCTGCTGGGCTGTGAGCTTGATTTTCGACATGTCAAATACATAGTCAAGCCATTCGCCCGTGGTCTTGTAGTCATTGTCCTTCTCGTTGTAGCCGGCTGTCTCGATCTGCAGACGCGAGCTTGTGGCCTTGCCATCCACAATGTAGCATTTGAGACGCACGCGCGAGACGTCGGCGAGAGTATAGCCTGCGGGGAGAGTCACCTTTGGCACTTTGGGAAGGTCCATCGTGAGTTTTGTACAGCCGAGCACCTTGCCCTGCACTCCGGCGGGATCGTCGGCTATGGCCACGTTGACTGAGCCGGCGTTCTTCTTTGACGATGGATATTTAGTGCCGGCGGCCTCGTTCTCAAAGTCGGCCACCTTCACCTGCTCGCTCCAGGGCTCATAGGGTATGATTGTCGGTGCGATAAGCCCCTTGAGATAGCTGTCGGGAATATTGGTCAGCGAGCAGAGAGCCGGTCCGAAGAGCGACACTCCGTCCTTACCGGCCGCCTCGGCTATCGACGAGAGTCCCGAGAAGTCATAGTCGCCCTCCTCGTTGATGAGCATCGAGGGGAGAAACTGTGAGGCTGTCTCTATCTGGTTGAAATTGGTGTGGACTATGCTGTAGGTGAGTCCGTGCTTGGCATAGTCGGCGGGGTCCACATTCACGCCGAGTCTGAACTCCGGGTCTGACACATAGTCGGTGAGCACCGAGTAGGCCGACAGACGCTGGTCCATCGCCACGTCATAGGGCTTGTCGGGCACAGGGATGGTAGCCTTGTAGTCATCGGCACACGACACTGCCATGAAGCCGGCCACCGCCATCCATAAAGGTTTGATATATTTCATAATAATTGTTTTGCGAGTTACTTATGACTACTTGACAACTACTTCGGGATACTCGGCATGCACGCCGCGGTTGCGGAGCACGAGCGTATCGTCGACCTTGAGCGACCATCCCGAGGGATGAGTCACTGTGTAGTCGAGATAAAGGGCATCACGGTCGGTACCGCCGATGGCGTTCTTCTCGCCGTCGATCACAAAGCGTCCCGAACCGGTCACGGTGACTCCGGCCTCGGCCGAAGAGATGGCACATGTGCCGTCCTCGGCGTTAAAGTCAAGGCGCAGTCTATAGGCATAGGTGTGGTCGGCATCGGTCTGGGTAGAGAGGGCTATCTCACAGCTGCGATAAGCCGAAGTGCTGACACTCACCTCCTCGTCACGCTCTATATAGTCGGCCTTGCGCACGATTTCCGATGTCGTACCGTCGGCGAGAGTGAGACGGTCAGTGCCGCGGCGCAGATATACGCCGTGCCACTCGTTGACATACTTCACGCAATAGAGTACATAGTCACGCGGGGTCACGCTCCAGTCGGAGGCATTGAGACGGTCGGGATTCTCTACCGCAGGTCTGCCCTGAAGTATCGAGTCGACCCCCTCGGCATGAGTCATCACGATGGGAAGCACATAATTGTAGCCGATGGATTTGGGGTCGTTGAAAAACTTTTCGTCAAGGCGCACTGTGACTCCGCCGTCATGACGGCCGGGCTCGATGGATATGACTCCCGACTCAAGCGTATAGTAATCCTCGGGGAGCACCTCGGCCTTGCCTCCGCCCTGGCCATCGCCAAAATAGAGGTTGTCGCAGAGCTCGGGCACCACGTCAAAATGGATGGTGCGGGCGACAGTGTTCTTGTACACACCGCCCAGCACGGCCTTGACCATGACACGATGCTGATTGTCGAGAGTCAGGTCTACCTCGCGGTCACGGCCGAGCTCGACGGTGCGGCCCACCGACTGATTGGCGAAATATACTGTCTGATAGTCAAAATCAGGGAACTCGTTGTCAGAATTGTGGCACGAGGAGAGAAGAGCCGGCAACATGGCGGCGATGGCCGTTATCTTGATTGTTTTCATGATTCTTCGATAGTGTTACTTGTTACATTTTTTACGATTACCAACCGGCGTTTTGCTGAAGATTGCTGAATTTCAGCACCTCCGAGTTGGGTATCGGGCCGTAATACATATAGTCGGTAAATTCGCGACGCTCCACCTCGGGCAGCGCGGTGTGCACTCCGCCTCTGATCTCAGTGCCGCGGGCATTCTCGTTGATGTCAGCCTTCCAGCGGCGCAGGTCCCAGAAACGGAAGCTCTCGAAACAAAGTTCCAGACGACGCTCGTTGCGTATCAGAGCCTGCATCTTTGCAGGGTCGGCCGCACACTCGTCGAGATAAGAATGGTCGGTGATGCCGGCTCGGGTGCGGATGGCCTTGATTACGTCATAGGCCGAATAGCCGTGCGAACCGGTGCCCTTGGGCCCCCATGCCTCATTGGCCGCCTCGGCATAGTTGAGGAATATCTCTGTGTAACGGATGCGCGGTGTGTAGTGGTTCTTTGACTGAGCCATCGAAGGATTACAGTTGACATCCATGCGCAGACGCTTCTTCATGTAGTAGCCTGTTCGGGTCGAGGTCTCGCGCTTGTTGAGACCGTCGGCGGTAGTGGCGTCGGCCGCAGTGTTGATGACCGTATTGCTGACACCGGCTTTTGATCCGTTATAGATGATATAGAGGTCCAGACGGGGGTCGCGGTCGGCATAAGGATTCTTCTCGTCATATCCGCTACGCGAGTCGCTGATAGGATAGCCGTTCTTCATCGGGAAAGCATCCACGAGATTCTGCGTCGGGTTCATGCGACCCTTGCCGTAGAGCGAAGGCGGGAAGTTGTTCTCCTCCTCCGAACGGTTTGACTCCACGTTGCCGCGCCATATCATCTCTTGGGGGCCGACACCCATCTTCAGGGCATCGATTTCGTCGGTATTATTATAATATGTGTGACCGTTGGATGCAAGTTTCGAGGGTCCGCCTATATGGTCGATGACATCGGCGGCTGCGTCGGCGGCCTCGGCCCAGGTGACGGCTGCAGCAGCCTCATAAGCCGGACTTGCGGCAAGCAGTGCCACGCGCGAACGGATGGCTCGTGCTATAAGACCGTTCATGAGATGCTGGCCATACTCGCCCATCACACGGTTGTAGCTGCCCACATGGGTGGTGTACTGGTCAAACGGTGCGGGAACGGTTGCGTCGGAGGGCAGACTGGCATACTCGAGAGGCAGATTCTGCTCGGCTATGTCAAGGTCTTCGTTGATCATTCTCACATACTCCTCAAATGTCGCGCGAGGGATATTGAAATCCGAAGTGTTAGCCATGTAGTTGCGCAGAGCTATCGGACCGTAGAGCTGTCCGTCGGCGGCAATGCCCGAATGGTTGCGCAGCAGATAATACATGAAGAGGGCGCGGAGTCCGTGAGCCTCGCCTATGGTGCGGGCTTTGAACAGAGCAGCCACCTCGGGGTCTTCGGCCCACTGCACTTTGTCGGCGTTGTCGAGAAACAGGTTGAGGTTCTGGATATTGTTGAGACACCCCTGCCACTTCGACAACGGGTCGTTGAACGATGTCCACGAGCCTGTGGCCATATTGCGTATGGCATTGTCGATTTCGTTGGTCACGGCGTCGTCAGTGGCATATTCGCTGTTGTCGTAATAACCGGGTATGTTACGGTAGACGTGCATGAGAAATCCCTGCGCGAAGTTACGGTCATCCTCAATCTGGTCTACGTCCTTGAGGTTGTCATCGGCCGGATCAAAGAGGTCGTCGCAGGAGGAGAGGCCTGCCACCGACACGAGAGCCAGCATCATATGAGCTATTTTGTGTTTCATTTTGTTTCTAATTTAAGGTTTATCAGAATGACAGCTTGCAGCCTACGTTGTAGTAGCGTGTCTGGGGATAGCCTGTCGACATCTCGAGTATCTTGCGCTCCTTGGCGATAGTCGCAAGGTTCTCGCCTTCGACATACACACTGATGCCCGACACGACTTTGCCGTCAAAGAGGCTCGGCGAGAAGTCATAGGTGAGCTGCACGCGGCTCAGGTCAAAGCGGTCGGTGCTGTAACGCCAGAAGGTCGAGGTCTGGTTGTTGTTGGAGGTAGTGCCTGTGGTCAGACGCGGATAGAGGGCTGTCGAGGCGGTCTCGGGAGTCCAGCGCAGCCATGCGTTTTCGGAATACTTGTTTTCGCCTCCGTTGAGATAATAGCTGTTGTTGTTGAATGCTATACCGCCCGTGCGGCCGGTGCCGTAGGCAAAGAGTGTCCAGTTGCGCCACTTGGCTGTGATATTGATGCCGTAGGAAAAATCGGGCGTATATGTGCCGAGATACACACGGTCGTTGCTGTCGACCACTCCGTCATTGTTGACGTCCTTGTATTTCAGGTCGCCGGGACGGAGAGTGCCGCCGAAAGCCTGGCGCACACCGCGTGAGTCTATCTCTTCCTGGCTCTCGAAAAATCCCTCGCATATGTAGCCGAACGCCGAGCTCAGCGGACGTCCCACAGTCGAGAGATAGTCATAGCGCACCATCTCGTCGCGGCGGGTGGCCTTCTGCGACAGATACATGCCCGAGAAGCCGGCCGAGAGTTCCCACTCGCCGAAATTCTTGACTGCACGCACCGTGAAGTCTACACCCTGACGGCGGTCATTGTTATAGTTGATCCAGGGCAGATAGTTGGAGTCCCATACGTCGAGAAACGAGGGATACACCGAGTTGGAGCCACGTGTGAGACCACCCTTGGTGTCCTGGATAAACCAGTTGACGCCGGCCGACAGCAATCCGTTAAAGAATGTGCCTTCCAGTCCGGCCCTTATCTCCTCGCGAGTGATAAAGGTCAGGTCGAGGTTGTCGCCCTGCTTGGGCATGGAGGTGTAGATGCCAACGTTGCCGT
Source organism: Duncaniella muricolitica (assembly GCF_910574735.1). NCBI lineage: Bacteria > Pseudomonadati > Bacteroidota > Bacteroidia > Bacteroidales > Muribaculaceae > Duncaniella > Duncaniella muricolitica. The sequence continues at coordinate 56,426 of NZ_CAJTCF010000015.1, forward strand.
CCTGATAGGAGAGCCAGCCGCCGTTGTGCTTGTAGCCGAAGTAGCGTTTCCACAGATACCAGTCCGACACATCGATGTCCTGATGCAGACGGGCAGCCGAGGCGGTGAGCTTGAGCTCGTCGATCCACGATGCGTTCTCGCGGATGAAATTCTCCTGGCCTATGCGCCAGCCGAGAGTCACGGCGGGCGAGAAGGCATTGCGCTTACCGGGAGCAAACTTTGACGAGCGCACCAGCGCGCCGGCGAGTGTGGCATAATAGCGGTGGTCGAAATTATAGCTCACCTGAAGGTCCGCGTTCACGTTGGATGTGTTGTGAAACGAGCTGCTCTCATGGTCGGCGTCGGCCGAATTGTGGGTCTGATAGCCCCAGCCCATGAGCATGGCGTCAACCTGATGGAGTCCGCCAAACACCGCATGGTAGTCAAACTGCCCGCGGAAGAGCATATTCTGATAATAGGTCGACTGGCCGACAAATTCGTTGGTCGAATTGGTGTCGTTGCCATACTTGTTGAGACCGATTATCATATCCTTGCCGTTGAGATTGCCCCACACGGGCTCATAGACGGCATAACCTTCGCTGAAACCCTCGGAATACACCGAACGGTAGTCGACTCCAAAGGCTGTCTTGAACGAGAGACCTTTGAGTATGGCCTTGAGGTCAAAGTCCAGACCCACGTCAAAGAGAAATGTACGGGTCTTGGTCTTCACATATCCGGCCTCGAGGGCGTCGCCGATGGCATTGGTTGAGTTTTGTGATGTGCCGCCAAGCAGATAGCGTCCGTCGATAAGTGTGGCCGAGGCTATCATGTCCTGAAGTTCCGAGTTGTTGGGGTCAACCATATCGACAGGCAGGAGCACTCCGAAACGGTTGGGCCATGTGCCCGAGGCCATGCCCCAGAAATCGCCTCGCGAGGCATAGTCGTCATTGACCAGTACCGAAGCGTTGGTATAGCCCTTGAGCCAGTCGGTAATCTGCATGTCGACATTGCCGCGCACATTGAAGCGCAGGGTATTGTCATTCTTGTGATCGCCGACTTTGACCAGACCGTTGGTGTATTTGAGTCCTACATTCATGTAGTAGTGAGTGCGCTCGTTGCCGCCGCGTATCTCGCCGTTGGCCCCGTAAGAGTTGGAAAACTTGCGCAGAAACTCGTCGTTGTAATACTTCTGGTCGGGATAACGGTAAGGATTTGTTCCGACAGCCGTATTATATATGGTGGCGGCGTCATAACGCTCCGACAGGCCGTCGTTGCGGCATGCCTCGTTATAGAGAGTCATGTAGCTGGCCGCGTCGAGATATTTGGGATAGGTCTTGGGCACATAGAATCCGGCATTGGCGCGGAAGTCGATGTGCATCTTCTCCATATTACCGCGCTTGGTGGTGATGAGTATCACTCCCTTGGCGGCACGGCTGCCATAAAGTGCCACCGCGGCGGCATCCTTGAGCACCGACACCGAGGCCACTTCCGAGGCAAGCACGTCGGCGACGTCGCGGGGCATCCCGTCGACGAGCACAAGCGCGTCCTGACCCCACACCTGGCCGTTGTAGCCTCCGATGATTGACTGAAGGCTGCCATCAAGGGCATTGTCGGTAAAATTCTTCTTGAGCAGCTCCTCCATATTCACTGACGACACGGCATTGATGACATCCTCTTTCGGCAGTGTCCCGAAAGCCACATTCACAATGCTGTCGCTCTGAGCATAGACCGTCAGGCAAGGGCATAGTGCCATTGCAAGGGCCGTGCTTCCGATATATTTGGATATTATGTTCATTGTTGGGTGTGTTTATTTTAAGTTTACCATCCGGGATTTTGTCCGAACTCTGGATAGATATTCACGTCGGCCGTCGGCAGCGGGAACCAGTAGTGGCGTGCGTCGAGCTTGCGTTCGAGTATTACCTCCTCGCGAAGATTCACCACTCGGGCCTCCTTGGGATTGTTGAAATCCATACCGGCCGCGCGGTCAAACTCCAGACGCGTCTTGTAAGTGTAAGGACGCTCGGTGAGCAGCAGCCAGCGGCGCAGGTCGTGGAAACGGTGCCCCTCAAAGGCGAGCTCTACGGCACGCTCGCGGCGCACTTCGCTCATGAATGCATCGGTCGACCCTGTGTAGCGCGAGTTGACTCCGTCCACTCCGGCGCGGGCACGCACCTTGTTGACTGCCTCGACTGCGGTCATCCCGAAAGTAGCGGCCTTTGACGAGGGGGTGCCGTAACCGTTGGCCACTGCCTCGGCATAGAGCAGATACACATCGGCAAGACGCATGAAGCTAACCGACATACACATGTCATACTCGTTGTAATAAGCCACGGTCTTGGCCATCTGAGGTATCCATTTGGTCTCGATAAAACCTGTGAGATTTGACTTCAGGGCATTGGCCGTGCGGTGCTTGCCCTTGGAGTAGAGACTCGCATACTTGACTTCGGCCTCGACCTCTCCCTTCTCGTCCTTGACCACCTGCACGCCGTCAAAGGCTACGTCCTTGTAGAAACGCGGGTCGCGGTCCTTCCAGGGATGCGCAGGGTCATAGCCCGACACGGGATCGGCTTCGGTCCACGAGGGGATGGGCAGACCGTTTTTCATGCCGTAATAAAGCATATAGTTGGCCGTAGGCTGCACCTTCACGCCCGAGCTCACCACAAGCGGACAGAAGTAGTCATTCTTCTGGTTCCAGTTTGAACCACTGAGTATGTCACTGTTGTTCTGCATCAGTATGGCCTCCTTGAGTCCGGGGATGCGGGTGCCGCGGTCGGCATAATAAAAGAGGTCGTTCCACTGCGAGAAGGGTGCCAGCTCATAGCGGCCGGTAGTCTCGCTCAGATTGAGAGCCTCGCCCAGAAGGTCGGCTCCGCGTTTGCACATCTCGGCGTCATAAGTGCGCGAGCCGTTTGACTCGTAGTTCCACAGAGGGCTACCGCCATAGAGCAGCGACTTGCCGGCATACGCGAGTGCCATGATTTTGTTAGGACGGAAATTGTTGTTGCCGATGGTCGGACGGCCGGTGGCTGTCTGGTCCCAGTCGACGGGCAGCAGACGTGCGGCGGCCTCGAGGTCGGCGGCGGCCAGACGGGCCGTCTCCTGTGCGTTGAGACGGGGCAGATTGGGTGTCTCGCCCGAAGGCAGCACATGGTCGATATAAGGCAGACCGCCCCAATAGCTCATGAGCATGAAATGATTCCATCCGCGGAAAAACAGCAGTTCACCCTCGATGATTTCACGCTCCTCGGCCGTGGCGTCGGTGAGCAGGCCGAGATTGGCAAGTCCGATATTGGCCTTGCGGATACTGTACCAACCGAATTTCCACATATTGGCCTTGCCGTCAAGACGGTTGTTACTGCCCACATTACCGGCATCCACTACAGGGAAACCATAAATAAATGTGCCGGGATCGACAAAGGGACGATAGTTGCCGTTGTCCACAAAATACGCCATGGGACGTGTGTCGGAAGGCTCCCAGTACTCATCCTCGCCGAAATTCCAGCTCGTGTGATACTGCTGGCCGATAATCATGGGGATAGCATTATGCAGCTCCTCGATAAAGCCCTGAAAATTACGGAAATTCTTATAGGGCTCGGTCTCGTCGATGTCGCTCTTGGGGGCTTTGTCGAGATAGTCGGTACACGATGTGGCGAGCATGACGGCCGACAGTCCCAGGAGCAGACGTGAGAATATATGTTTTTTCATGTATATCCTATTTATAAAGTTATATCTATACCTAAATTGAATCGGCGCACCGTCGGATAGGCTCCGTCGGTCGAACCTCCTGCGGTATTTGACTCGCGGTCGTCGGGCATCTTGGTCCAGAGCAACAGGTTGTCGCCGTTGAGATAGATACGACAACTGCTGAGACCGATTTTGCGCACCAGCTTCACCGGCAGTTTATAGGAAAGTTCGGCATTCTTGAGTCTCACATATGAGGCGTCATAGGTGTAGCGTGTGCCGCGGGCCGACTCGTCGGTGGTAGTGGTCCAGCGGGGCATCGGGAGCCCGTAACTGCCGGGAGTCCAGTAGTCTCCCTCCACATAAGCCACCACGTTGGAGTTCTTGAGTGTCGGGAAGTTGATTTCGCGGGTCACATTATTCACACCATAGAACTGTACCATCGCGCTGAATCCCTTCCACTCAAATCCGAGTGTGGCGTTATACGTATTCTGAGGCATCGAGCTGTAGCCCACAGGCGCGCGGTCGTTAGTGTCGATGACACCGTCACCGTTGAAGTGAGGGTGTTGCAGAACTCCTCTGATTAAAGCCTCTGAGAATTGAATATTTTAGAATAATCTGGAATTTTTCGAGATTAGTTCGTATATTCGATTCTCAGGAAGTTGAAAACCGGGCATACACTAAAAAAACAGCGAAAATCGG